>DAHXPE010000234.1 GCA_027364495.1 Candidatus Heimdallarchaeota archaeon
TTTTTTCTATATTTATGGTATAATAAGTCTGATTTTAATTCTCATGATTTTATTTATAATTTTAAAATCAACTGATTTTGCAAATTTAGCTTTTATTACAACCCCATTATTATTCACTGCCATTTTAATATTCAACATGCTTAATTATTATGGAGATATTGTCAATAATTTTTTTCTATGGTTTTTTTATTTGATTGCTCCTCTGGGAATGCTTATAAGCTCAATATATATTTTGCAAGGGCAAGGATTCCATAAAAATAAATCCTTGATCATTGAACTTAGTATTTACTTGATAATTTCATTACTTTTTTCATTGTATCCAAATCCTTTTCAATTTGATAATTTGTCGAACATCCAGATGGGTCTGATGCATTTATTTTTAATAATACCTTTTCTCCCTACTATTTATAATTTTTGGAAATTAATTCCAGAAGTACCAGATGAAAGTTTAAAAATTTATTTGTTGATATCAGGATTTGTTTTTGTAGCATTTGGATCTTTGCTAAGAGGTGTAGATTATCTTGTAACCTCAAATGATTCAACAATAGGCATGGTTATTATCGTTTTTGGGTCAATTTTAGCTATGTTATCTTTTGCAGGAGTGAAAAATCCAAGTCAAGAACCAATGAAAATTGCTCAATAAATAATTTATTTGAAAATCAATTTATTTACATGTTAATCAAGTAATTTTAATAAAAACTAATTTTTTTTTTGAGAATATCGTTTTTATTACTGAAAGCATTTGTTCGAATAAGTCAGCATAAATCGTTTATAATGTTCAAATCTCTAGCCCAAATGTTCATTTGTCCATATTCTGTACTATTTGGTCTAGCAAAAACAGTAAATCTTCTAATTTTAAGCACAAAATTTGAATAAATGTTTATTTAAATTGCATGATTGGGATTATAATTACAATTTACTTTTGATATATCCAGCAAGTTCATCGGGAGTCAACTTAATTTGGTCTCCAGTATCTCGATCTCTAATTGTTACCTTGTTATCTTGATTGATTTGTGAATCAACGGTTACGCAGAATGGAGTTCCTATTTCATCCATTCTAGCATATCTTTTTCCAATAGATCCAGCTTGATCGTAGAATGCTATTAAATGATTCATTCTGAGATTATTGTATATTTCTTCAGCTTTTTCTGGTAAATTTTCTCTTTTAACTAATGGAAAGACAGCTACCTGTATTGGCGCAATATTTCTGGGTACTTTTAAAACATTTTTATCATCACGAATAGTGAAACTATGCTCTAAGGAACAATAAAATGTTCTTCCTACTCCAAAGGCTATTTCAAGAATATGGGGTATTTCAAGCTGTCCATCTTTATTTTTTATTGCATAATTGGTCTTAGAGAATTCCTGATGTCTTGTCAAATCATAATCACCACGATCATGAACACCGCAGATTTCAACCCATCCGAAAGCATCGGTTTCTACTTCAATGTCCCAGGCATCTAAAGCATAGTGAGCTTTTTCATCCTTTAAATGTTGTCTGTAACGAACGCGTTTGGTATCGATTCCTAACCGTTCAAGTATTGTTAAGACAACAAAGAAGCAATAAGCATAGGCTTCATTACCAAGAACTCCATCAGTAACAGCTTTTTCTAAAGTCATTGACTTTGGTGTAGCATTTGCAACCTGATCTTTTTCACTGAAGAACGAATGTATTGTTTTTTTTAGCAAATTTAAATTTGTCAAATGATTTTTTATCATCTTTAAAAATGAATATTTGCCCTTCTAATTGTTCAAATTCACGTCCTCGCATTAGGCCATGTTTAGTAGCGATTTCGTTTCTAAAAGCTCGCCCGTATTGAAAGACCATTATTGGCATTTTTTCTCTGAACAAATTATAATAGTCAGAAAATGACAAATAAGTTGTTGTTGCTGTTTCAGGTCTTAAAAAGGCATCTATTCCGGCAACTGATGTTTTCATCATTAAATTGTATTCATGAACATTTGAAAGAGGTTCCTTATTTTTTTCAGGAATCATTTTTCTCTCTTTAACAAGTTTTGTTAGCCCATCAAGACCTTTTTCTTTAAGAATTTCATCTGGATAAAGTTCTTCAAAGACCTTATCAACCCTATACATTTTTCCATCTGATTCAGCAACAATATCAACAAAACGATCTGCATGACCAGATGCTTTCCACACTATATAAGGAGAAATGAGCGGACAATCAACTTCCCAAAAAGCTTCTTGTCTGAAGACATCACGCATTATATTAACTATATTAGCTTTTATTGTAGCTCCATAAGGTCCAAATTCATTAAATCCACCTATTGTTTCATAAACACTCGGGAACTGTTGAAAGATTCTGTATCTTTTTATGAAGGAGTTAAATTTATCTAAATCCATGCATAATCATCAAATGGCTTTATATTTAAAACCAATATTTCACACTTTTAAATAATAAGTCTTTTTGTTCAACATGTTTTTTATACTTGAAATATGATCAAATTTTATGAATTAATTTTACGAGTCAATCATTGGCTGAGATTTACAATATTATCCCAATTTAAGTAGTCTTAC
>DAHXPE010000344.1 GCA_027364495.1 Candidatus Heimdallarchaeota archaeon
ATTGAAAATAAACCTTTATCACTCATTTATTCTTATTTCTTTAAATACTTTAAAGAGACCTTACTAAACGATTATTTCGATATGTTTATCTGCATTTTACTATATTTTCGAACAACTGTAGATTCCCCCTCCTAGATCAATTTATATTTAAAATTAAAAATCATACTCTCTCAAAGTAATTTTTAGTTATTAGCAACAATTTTCTTCAAGGAATCTTTTGTAGTTTCTGATGCACCTATTTTAGCATCAATGAATGTTGCTTTTCTAAAAGGTCTACACATTTCTTTATCAGATTCATTATCACCGAAAACGTACCATTGATCTATCTTTTTCTCTGGATCTAATAATTGATAAGCTTCGATAGCAGCTTGTTCTTTACTCCAGCCCTTAGGAAGAATATCACATCCTAAATGGTGTTTCACAATCCTAATATTGTCTAAATAATCTTGGCAAGACTTTATAACCATATCTTGTACTGTTTCTGTGGAAATTGAAGCATTAGAGGCGATAGAAATCATTACCTTTTTATCTTCAAGCCATAAGCTGCCATGTTCAGGATAATCAATATAGGGCTTTAATTCGAAAATTATGTTTTTTTCTTGACAATTTTGTTTAATAGATGAAAGAATAGGGGAAAAAAACTCATCTCTAAAGGATTTTGCCTTTTTAGAAACTTTGAAGGCTCCATTTTTTAAAGAAGTTAAACCATACTCCATATAAATGGGAATATCCTCAAGAAAAGACTCGAATTTTGATAAAAGGAACGTGTTAACCCAAGGATATGCACGACCAGTAATAAGGCTGAATTTAATACCTTGTTGATGAATATTGGATAAATATTCAATTAATTCGGGATCAATAACACTGATTTTTCGTTTTTCGGTAATTGGAAGCGTTAATACGCCATCTATATCGAATAAAATGCCCAAGGAGGTCAAAATCATCAATTAAAGAAATTTTTTATTGAAAAATAAAATTTCCCCTTAAAGAAAAAATCAATAAAATTTTCAAATGTATAATCAAATATGGCATTAGGAAGACAATAAACTAGAATTACAAAGTAAAATTGACTATTAATTTTTCAAGATTAGTGGCAAGCATAGCTAATTCTTGTGCTGATGCTGTTATTTGTTCCATGTTGCTTGATTGTTCTTCTGTTACAGCACTTGCCTCTTCTGAACCTGTGGTTGTTTCATTTGCTAAAATTGCTAATAAATCAATTGAGTTAATAAGATCACTCAGATTAGATGAGAGATCTAAGCGTAAAGAATCGATTGTGTCTTGGACTTTATTAACAGAAGATTTTGAATCATCAGCGAGCTTACGAATATTTTCAGCTACTATTGAAAAACCACGACCATATTCACCAGCTCGGGCTGCTTCTATTGAAGCGTTTAAGGACAGCATATTAACTTGGGTAGATATATTTTCAATTAACAAACTAGCATTATTAATTTCTGCAATCTTAGCATCAAAAGTCATTTTAAGCTTGTTTGCACCTTGCACCAAATTTTGAAGTTTTAAATTTTGCTCATTAGCACTTTGAGAGATTTTTTGAGTTATAGCAGAAATTTCTTCACTAGAGGCATTAACTTCCTCACTAGAAGATGCTAAATCTCTTGATGAGGAAGACATGATTTGTATTGATGATTTTAGATCTTTAACTATAGATTTTAGAAAAGTATTCATTTTTTCGAAAGCATTTCTCAATCGAAACGTTTCATCTTTTGATTTTATTTCTGGCAATTGTGTTGAAAGTTTTCCTTCTGCAATTGACTCACTAGCTTCAACTAAGGTATTAATTGGAGTGATTATGTTATTAAGTACATAAATGATAGTAATTATGACAACTGCAATACTAAATATACCCCAAACAGTTTGAACAAGTAAAGCATTCGTCTTAAACAATTGACCCCCGAAGTTTGAAATATTAGGTATTAACGCGGAAAAAAGGACTAATAAGGAAATTTTAAAACCAAGACCGAATTTATTTTTCTTATAAACATAATACAGTATCATCCCATCTATGACTATTGAACCTAATAACACAATTAATAAATTGGTTACTGGATCAGAAGTGATTTGTGCTTGCATGAAACCAATCTTTCCTATTTTTTAAAATTAAATATCATTGAACAATCTATGCCAAAATATTTAACTTTTCAATTAAAAGAGGAAAGAGAATAAAATTTTACAAATTTATCCAAAAAAAAAGAATACCTAATTAATTTTTATAAATTCCATTGCTGCCATTGATATCGAACCCAAATTGTTTGTACCATTTAAATACTCTTTTTCTAGCTTCAGTAATGGTTTCAAAAGGTCTAAATGGATCATTGAATGGTTTAACTTCAATGACACAGTCCTTTTTTAAACGTCTTGAATCATTAAGGATTTCTTGGAGTAATCGGCTCATTAGTCCTTTACCAGCGGGGCTAACACGACGAATCATAGAAATTTCAATTGTTCTTGAGTAATTACAAAACGCTTCTCCGATTACATATTGACCTTTACGAACCTGCCAATTGTACTTAGTTCCTATTTTTTCCTTGGAAATTTTGACTCCTTGGATTATATTACTAAGTGCATTGAGAGACGACATTTCGTTAACCAAATTTTTTTATTGCCCGTTCACCAGCCTTTTACGTAACTAGCTCTCGGTACTTTTACAAAATAATATTCATTTTTATATTTATGTATGTTGGTAATTAAAAATGCTGATTATGTTCAAATTCACATATCTTAAGTGAATTATTTCCCATAATTTGAAAATATTTAATTTAAATTTTAAATTGCAAGAAGTTGTCTAGAAATAGTAAAAAAGATTTGAATTATATATTGACCGTTTCTAAAAATGTATATAAACATATATAACAATGGTTCTATACACTTAAATTGGAAGCGTTGGCAACATCGATCCCATCAGCTCTCAACAATTTAGGCTGTTGTTGAACGTACTGATATTCATATTTCATTTGTTGC
>DAHXPE010000348.1 GCA_027364495.1 Candidatus Heimdallarchaeota archaeon
AGTATTTTTCACGCTATTAAAAATCAAACTGATCCTGATGCTGTTTATAAATTTCAGAAAATTGAAGATAAAGTCACTCATCGAACAATAGCTTTAGACCATGCAATTTTTGGTTTGGGTAATAAAAATACTTATGGAGAACATGATTTTAAATATCATTTATTTACTGTACCAGGTCAAGATCGTTTTAAGGCTATGCGAAAAGTTATTAGTGAAGGTTTACAGGGATTAATTATTGTAATTGATTCAACCAAGGTTCAATGGGAAGATAACAAAGCATCACTTGTAGAATTGTTTGAATTTTTTGGCGAACACCTTAATGATGGTAGTATAGCAGTCCAGATTATGTTAAATAAAATGGATCTTCCTAAAGAAGCAAGAATAACATCATATGATGCAGCAAAATTGCTTGTTGAAACTAAAATTAAAAAAAATATTAATGAAGCTCAAGTGAATATAATAGAAACTTCTTGCCTACAAGCTGTAAAAGACCTTAGTTATGCAATTAAATCAGGTGAATTGAAGGAGCCTAAAGATTACCCTCAGAGTGTTGTGCGTATAATGCAACCAATTAATAATATAGTAAGAGAAATTCTAATTAAAGATTTAAAGAAACGTTCTGAGGAGGTTAAAACGGTTTAATAATAATAAAATTAGCCTTCTGAACTTTCAATGGTTCTCTTCAAATTTTCAAATAACTGAACAATTTCTCTAATCTTAGATTCTCCTATGTGTTTATCTTCTCTTGAGAGGTCTGAGATGGCTTCTCTAAATATATTAGTTGCTGTAACTCTAAAAGGTGGATCGTTTGTCCTTTTTACAAGGAGCATATCTCTGAAATCTTCAATCTTTTTAATAATATCGTCTTTATTTGTTGGCCAGGTATAAAGATATTTCAAGAAAATATTTACTTCCTGCATATCTCTACTTAAGGGTTTATCGCGTTTTGATTCAATTTCGGCTGATTTTGTCTGTGTGTTATTCATAGTTTCTAGTAATTGGGCGAACTTTCGATCCATAAGAGAATTTAATTCTGAGTTCCAATTGTTTTTTATTACCCAAACCAAAAATTGCATGGTCTAAAGCTATTGTTCGATGAGTGACTTTATCTTCAATTTTCTGAAATTTATAAACAGCATCAGGATCAGTTTGATTTTTAATAGCGTGAAAAATACTTAGAGCTGTAGTTTTACCAGCCAAAGATGAACCAAAAAAAACAATCTTGATGCCTGCACTGCTTTCGGCTTTTAAGTCGTCAGAGCTCATATTATTTATAATCCATTTCTAATTCGTTTACATTTTTAAATTGGAATAGATTTCTGATTTTAGTAAGTAAGAAAATAATTTTAATTAATCTTTATATTGGTTACTAAATTATCAGAATTTAAATTAGATTATTCAATAGTAAATCTCATAATTGTTCTCACAGCTGAATGACATTTGACCTCTATAAATCCAAATTTCATAATGGTTGAATAAATTCCCACATGCATGCTATTTACTGGTTTATTCTTCTCATCTCTTGGATAATCCTCGATTATTTTTCCCTCATGTTCTTAGGCAAATTTTATTGCATAATCCAAAGGTATTTCTGATAATTTTTGCTTTCTAAAATTCATTTTTTTATCAACAAAAGCTAAAATTCCTGGTATGAAATTTTTTTCAACTTATAAATGCATAACAGCTTTATTACCATCTCATCATATTTTATCAAATTCTTTTCCCGTAACACGAAAAAATTTGCACCAACATCCACCATCCGCACTACTTCTCCAAACAAATTTTCAGAATCATTCCAGTTCTGTGTGGTTAAAGATTTACAATCTATAATAGGCATATTTTATCATTTATTTAATTTAACTCATTCATCTTTTAGATTAGTCCAAGCTTTCTTTAAAATTGATACAGCATAAGCTTCATCTTCTTTTGTTATGCCAGCCATCATTTTATCCCTTAAAATTTCGATAAAATTTGGAACTTTGTCCCATCGTTCTTTTCCCTCTGAACTCAATTGTAATTTTTTTACTCTACGATCTTTTTCATCTACTTCACGATGAAGCCATCCTTTCTTAACTAGACCATCAACTAGAATTGCCATGCTACCTGACTCAATTTCTAATACACTTTGTAAATCTTTTTGCAAAATTTCACCTATCGCATTTATGTGATAAATTATATACCATGAGCTTCTGGTAAGACCATATGGCTCTAAAAATCTGTTTGACCAAACATTTGCTGAATGATCAATTATTTTTATCCAATGGCCAAGATGTAAAGAATCTGAACTTGCTTCCATTATTATCATCAACTAGATATTTTATTTTCCTTTGATTCTAAAAAGTTTTTTTTTCCCTTTAAGTATAATTACTTTATATAAAGTAACTTTATATATCGTGAATTTATGGATTTAAATGGTAAAAAATATATCAAAAAAGTGAAAATATCATGAAATTTATTTTAACACTGTCAAACTGGGTAAAAGATTGGGATATGATGAAAAAATTGATACAAATAACTGATGAAAGCAAATTTTGGGGTATCGCTATGCCTGATCATTATTTATGGACACCTGGAAGGGACCACACAGTAGAAACATGGGTAGCTCTCTCTTATATAGCATCTAAAACGCAAAATATTCATTTAGGAACTCTAGTATCACCACTGGCACTTAGACCACCAGCTATTCTAGCAAAAATGGTTTCCACAGTAGATTTTCTTTCAAATGGTAGAACATTTCTAGGCGTTGGTGCAGGATGGAGTCAGCGGGAATTTGAGACTTATAGTGAATGGAATGAACCAGCAATACGAGTCAAAAAAACAATTGAAGGATATAAACTAATTAAAGCTATGTGGTCACAAGAGAAAATTGATTTTAATGGGAAATATTACAAAATGAAGGATGGAATTCTAGAACCAAAACCTATTCAAAAACCTCACCCGCCGTTTCTATTTGGAGGCTTTGGCCCAAAGATGCTCAAATTAGCTGGTAAATATGCAGATATTGTTTTTATTCCACCATGGAGATATGAAAATTTCGATGAGGGTAAAGAAATAGTTATACAATCTGCGGCTAAAAATCAAGTATCATTACCGTCGTTCGCATCTGCTTCACCGGCAGATAAAGATAGACATTTCGCTCCTGTATCATTTACTACAGATGTTTATTTAAAAAGTGTTGAAATGGCTCATGAAAATGGGTGTGAGTATTTTATTCTATCTCTCCCTGAAGAAAACATGAATGAAGTCCTTTCTACATTTAACAAAGAAATTTTACCTTCTTTTTCTTAGTACTAAAATAATTTTTCTTCTGTTTTTAGAAATATTTTTATTTCAATAAATTTTTTGTACATAGCATCTATCATAGTCTTAGTCCTAAAACCGAGTAAAGATTAGGTAGAACAATAATAAAAAAATAATCAGATATTATTAAATTAATCAGAGCTGGAAAATTCCTTCCTGGTGCTGTATCAAATAATACATAATCAGACCGATCAACAGACCTTTTCAGAATTTTCATTAAATTTTACAATTGTTTAACAGGAAATTTGTAATCCATAGAAAATACCTTATCATTGGGTTCTACCTAACGATATATATTGTTTGATTATCTATTTAAAACGTGAGTTTGATAATTGAGTTAAATTAGTAATTTCAAATATTTTTTTTATTTCATATCTAAAAATTTCTTTAGAACTTTTTCTTTTGGAGTTGAGGTTTTAATCCTAACGTGTTTTTCTATTTCTTGGGCAAATTCAATATTATTTCTTTCCTTTGCAATATCAATGGGTGTCTTGTTGACATTATTAGTAATTGTTGGATCAGCATTTGCCTCTAGAAGCATTTTTAAAATAACTGATCTATTATGAAACACCGCAAAATGTAATGCTGTATCTCCATAGATAGATTGAATATTAACATTTGCACCGTTGTCTATATAAAATTTGACGATCTTATAATGTCCACCAATGGTTGCTGCATGAATTGGTCTCCTACCCCAGCTATTTGGGTCAATATCGATTCCGAAAACATTATTACCATCAATATCATGTTTATGATGATTTAATATGGTAATTACACCATTTAGATCACCTACCATTGAGGCAGCGAATAGAGACTGCATCTGGCGAATATCACTTTCTGTTATTACAGTCATTCTTATCATTAATAGCTTTTTATGTCTAATAATTGATGATAAAAGAAAAGATTAAAAATTTTAATACCGATAGAATATTACATAATACATACAAAATCAATTTTGAAAACAAAGCCAGCTGTTTAAATCATAGCTGATTCAGATTTGACTTATTGGGAATATTAAATCTCGAAAGAATTCTCACATCACGAGGAGGGAAAGAAAATAATGAAATTTATGGTATCACAATGTTTTTTGTCGATAGTATTTAATTTAATTTATCTTCTTACAAATGTACTGGAAATAGTAAATAAAGTTCCACTTGTGAAAAAAGCTCCTCCCGCAATAGTTGTTTTTATATCAATATTTTCACTTGTTTGAATAAATGTTCCACCTACCATTAAAATTAACCCTATTATTAATAAAAAAATACCAATGCGTATAAAATTTTTCGTAATGAAACCATAAGTCTTATTTATAGCTGTATCAATATCTGACATAACTTCACTTTCCTGAAAAGTTTTAATTCTTAATAAAATATATTTTGCTTACCTGTTCATTTTAAATTTTCAATTTATAATCCTTTGCATTAAAAAACTTTGATTAAAATAATAATGAACCTACATAAACTTTTATAAAAACTCCCTGTCTTTTAAATTAAAAAGAAATATGGTGATAAAACTGAGCGATATTGAATTACTAAAAGAAAAAATACGTGAGCATTTAGATGGAGGACAAGCTCACACTCCTTATTATAAAATTCTTGAAAATTTTCCTGAAGAACACATAAATACAAAGCCTCCTAATGTTGATCAAAGCTTTTGGAGTCTGCTAGAACACATTAGACTTAGTACTTGGGATATTTACGATTTTATGATAAACTCCAATTATAAAGGCATGAAATGGCCTGATAACTATTGGCCGAATAAGGATTTTAAAGCTACCAAAAAAAATTGGGATAATTCTGTAAACGAAATTAAAAAACTTTATAAACAAACAGAAGAATTGTTATTTGATTCTAAAATGGATTTATTCAAAAAAATTGAACATGGTAGTGGTCAGCATTTCCTTAGAGAATTTCTACTAATAGCCGAACATAATGCTTATCATTTTGGTCAATTCATGGCTTATAAAAAAGTTGTAGGGATAAAAACTTAATTCTAATAGTATCTTACTTTTTTGACAAACTAATATTCAAATTCAAGGATTTTCATAAATAAATTTTTTTTAGGATAATTGTCATTTGGTTTGTCCTAACTATGGATTTACAAGCGTTAGTGGAAATACAACACCTTTAACTAATCCGATTGTAAAGAAAACAACAAAAAAATCATTAACTTCCAAATAACAATTTATATCTACCAACTTTGGTTTAACACCACTTATTGCTTTCATTGTTTTTATTACATATGTTTTACTTTTTAGAAGGAAGAAAATCAAAAAAATTTGAGATAGAAAATACAAATTAACTTTTTTTCATATCTCATTTAAAAAAAATGAGCTTTAATATTTACTAAAAATCTAAGCTGTTTCTTTTGAATCAATATTTATTGTTTTCTTGACAGTCATTTTTTCTAGATTAGAGGTTTTTTTAAAACTTAAGGGAATATTCTCTTTGAATCTGAATATAAAAATAACTGCCCACATTGTGACATTGGGGAATAAAACAACTAATTCTTTTGATGGTGTAAAAGACACAGCAAACAACATCAATCCAAAAAAGAACAATGAACAGATAGCCGGATAGTATTGGAAAATTGGAGGATCTAAGATAGATCTAGTCAGCCATCCTTTATACATAAATAACCTAAAAACTGTTGCATCAAAAGTTCCCCATAAGAAGTAAGTAGCGTTAATTTCTAAAGGAACATTAAACCATTCTAAACCTGAAACTCCTGGCCCATAATAAATCCACCAGCCTAAAGCCTGTCCACCGGGTTCTAAAAATAAACTCATCGATCCAGTCAAAATTCCTGTAACTACAGCTAACATTAATGCTCTTCGCAAAGTTCCGTTCCATTCAATTATTGATTCTGAAAATGTGTGTGCCCAGTAGAAAAACACACACCATCCTAAAGGAAGAGCAACAGGGTAATGAGCAATATATACAATGAAGTGCAGATAATCGTATCCATGATTGCCTATGGCTGGAATTTCGATTGATAATGCTACCACAATAATGAATCCAAATAATAATAAAACAGTTCTACCATGTTTTTTATAAGCAAGATAAGCTGTGGTGACAAAAAAATAATAAATAAGTAATTCAAAAAGAGGAGTAATAAAAAAATTCATATTTTTTACGTTTAATAAAATATTTAAAAAAATGATTTTATGAAAATAATTTTCTTTTATTTGCCTCTATAGTGATTTAAGGCTTTTAATGGTTCAACTGCGATTAGAACACATAAACCACCAAGAAAATCAAATATTACGGCCCATGGTTTTAATAAATTATCATCAAAAAAGGTGGTAACTCCTGCAAAGCTTGCTATAAAGAAAAATAGAAAGCCTATAGCAATAAGTAATGTTTTTCTTTCTTTTGCTACTTTAAAATACACATAAAAACCGACGACAAATATTAAAATTGTGAAAATAAGATATAATAATCCTAAAATTTGCCCGGCACTTATTACATTATTTGTTTGTGACAAATCTATTATTGCGCCCATAATTACACATCTTTACTTTATTCAATAAATCTTTCAGTTTTATAATCTAAATCCTCAGAAAATTTTCTATTATTATTTTAAAGTAAATTAGATTATAAAATAAAAAGACTATAAAACTGTATTTGCTATTATTAAATCATTGTCCAAAAAGCTTTTGAATTATTAGCAATGATTTTTGAAACGAGTTTTAGCTTCAAATTTAAAAATAAGAACTCAATTAAACATATAAAAAACCAAATTTTTTTTAGTTGTTTAATACACATGCATCAAGATTTTAATTTTCATATTTTTTTGCATAAAAATTTGGTTGAGTTGCATTATCATCTGTGTCACTTCTGAACGATCTTTTACCACGCAAAAGTTATTCTTTGCTTTCCACTTAAGATTCCCTGCTCATTGCTATGACCTATTAATATAATTTGACTATGGCTTCTTTCTAAAGTTAAAATAGCTCCTTTATCATTTGAGCTATTTATTTTTTACTATTTTTTTCTGAAATTTGTAAAAATTCTTAATTGTTGACATTTATACTTAAATTCTTGTCAAATAATTATCGTGAAGAAATACCTCTTGTCAGATATGAATTTTTATAAAGACTAATGCATAAAAGTTTGATTTGATTCATTTCAACGTGAGAAAAATGCATAATGAAGCTGAAATGTCCTCAATTATTTCTTCCCAGAGAAATTTCTTTAATTCAGGAAAAACAAAGGATTTAAACTTCAGAATAACTCAGCTTAAACAATTGAAAAGTATACTTTCTAAGTATGAACAAGAAATTATTTCAGCTGTCTATGAAGACTTAAAAAAACCATCTTACGAAGCATTCATTACAGAAATTGGTGGGACATTTTTGGAATTAAAATATGCAATCAAAAATCTAAAAAAATGGGCTAAACCAAGAAAGATTAGTGTTCCAATTTCTCAATTTAAAGGATCAGGAAGAATTTATCCAGAACCTAAAGGATTAACTCTAATTATAGGTCCGTGGAACTATCCATTTAACTTACTTTTTACTCCTTTGATTGGTGCTATTTCTGCAGGTGATTGTGCTATATTAAAACCATCTGAGTTGTCACCTCATTCTTCTAAAACAATTGCATCCATAATTAATTCTAATTTTCCTTCAGAATACATTTATGTTATCGAAGGAGATGCTGAGATCGTTAAATTACTTATGAATCATAAATTCGATCATGTGTTTTTTACTGGTGGTACAAAAATTGGCAAGATCATTATGGAATTAGCTTCAAAGAATCTATCTCCTGTAACTTTAGAGTTAGGCGGTAAATCTCCTTGCATCGTTGATAAACCTGATAGCCTTAATTTTCAAAAAATTAGCGATTACATTATATCTGCAAAATTTCTTAATTGTGGTAGCACTTGCATTGCTGTGGATTATGTCTTAGTTCACGAAAATTCAAAAAATCGGCTTATTGATTCATTTAAACAGAGTATACTAAAATTTTATGGCACAGACATTAAACATTCCCCTGATTATGGTAGAGTAATAAATATAAACCATTTCAAACGTATTTCATCATATCTTAAGGATGGTAATCTGATCTATGGAGGCAAAATTGAAGAATCAGAACTTTTTATTGAACCCTCTATTCTCGAATTAAATTTAACAGATTCAGATAAACCAATAATGCAAGAAGAAATTTTTGGACCTATTCTTCCAGTAATAACTTTTCAATCAATTCAAGAGGTAATTAACTTTGTTAATTCTAAGCCAAAACCTCTAGCTCTTTATTTATTTAGTGATGACAAAAATTTTCAAAATACTGTCATCAAGGAAGTCCCCTTTGGTGGTGGTTCAATAAATGACACCTTGGTTCATCCATCACTTCCGAATTTGCCATTCGGTGGTGTTGGTGATTCAGGTATTGGATCATATCATGGGAAATATAGTTTTGAAACATTCTCACATCTGAAAAGTGTTTTTTTTAGGTCAAAAAGATTCGACCTAGCTAAAAGATTCCGTGAACCACCTTATGAAAATAAACTAAGTTTTGTAAAGAAATTTATAGGCTAAATCTTATCATGAATGAATATATAAAAGTAAAAAACAAGAAAAGTGAATATCATGAGTGAAACAGAAGCAGTCAATGCATTTAAAACAATGTTATCAAATTTTCAATCGACAGAAAAAAACAAAAAAAGATTCGAAAAATGGAACAAAACACTAGCTGTGACTTTTACCGATTTGGATAAAACGTATCTTTCAAATATAACATTGGGTGTTCCAAGTGAACCAGAACTTGTCAATATTGATAAAGATGATGTGTGGATACGTATTGATTCAACAACTTGGGTGGGTATTATAAATGGAAATGTTTCAGGAATGAAAGCTTATACAAGTGGGACTTTAAAGATAAAAGGATCAATGACCGATCTATTAAAACTTCAAAAGCTAATGTAAAATAACCAGGTTGTTAATATGTCTAATATTGATAATCGAAAATCTTATCTTTGTAAATTAATGTCTGATCTCTACCAAGAAAAAATTTTGACCGATATTGGTGGAAATCTAAGTATACGCGATCAAGAGGAAGAAAGTATTTGGATTACACCCAGTGGTATGCAAAAAAATCTTGTTACGCCTAATGATTTGATTAAACTTGATTATTCAGGTAAAATTCTTATTAATAATACCAAAATGGAGCCTTCTGTAGAAACACCGATGCATGTGGCTATTTACGAAAATGAGGATTTTGATGCCATCATACACAGTCATGCACCATACGCCACTGCTTATTCATTAATACAAGATCCTCCTGAAATACCTTTATTGACAGCTGAATTGTCCTATCTTATACCAGAGATTATCATCGTTCCATATGCAAGATCTGGTTCAAAAGAATTAGGTACTGATGTAGCTGATGCATTAGCGGATGCTGGTATAGTGATATTAGAAAATCACGGGGTTGTTGCAGCTGCTGAAACTTTACAAAAAGCTGCACATAAAACGCGTGCTCTTGAAGAATGTTTACGTTTATATTTACTAGCCAAGCAATTTGACAAAGATATAAGACCATTTACTGGCTTTAATGATTTTTAATAAAGAATTAAAAATTTAATTTAGTAAGATGAGGTTTTTTGAGTCAAAAAAATGAATATTTTATTGTGATTGATGCAGGAACCAGTGGAGTTAAGGTGGGTTTGGGAACATCTAAAGGAAAAATTGTACATGTTGTTAAAACAGAATGGTCTTATTTTTCTCCTGAGGAGTTAGACCCTTACGGTGTTGAATTTAATCCCGAAGAATTTTGGTCCAAAATAATTTTGACAATAAAAGAGGCAATATTTGAATCTGATATCGATAAGAACCTTATTTCATGTATTGCTGTAAATATAAACGTAAACATTCTTCAAGAGCACGCGTTTTATGTGCAGCTTTTTGTAAAGTTTCAGCAGCTGCAACAACCCCGTGATTTTC
>DAHXPE010000351.1 GCA_027364495.1 Candidatus Heimdallarchaeota archaeon
CTGCAACCTATCTAAATGTTAATGTAGCAAAATTAGCTGAACCAGCCACAACCGTTCAGTTTTGTTTAAGTAAGGGATTATCAGCCACCAGCTCTATTGTGTGTCTGTTCAATAGAAATTAATTTTGAAACAGGTTGGTGAATATCCTTACTACGAATTGATTGTTCAACGTCATTAAGATCAAAAACTCCATCTGTCCCAGCTATTGTACGTGGCATTACTCCAGCAATAGCAGCGAGACCTGCAACCTCATAATAATAAATATGTGCTTCTTGCTCTAGGATTATTTCATCCCCTTTATTCGTCTGACTCAAAATGCCTAGTAAATTTCCTTGTGTTCCTGAGGTAACTAGAAGACCTGCTTCTTTACCCATAATCTTTGCTGCTTTTTCTTCTAATTCATTTACTAGAGAATCCTCTCCATAAACATCATCTCCCAAACGAGAAATTTTAATGGATGAAATCATTTCTTCAGTTGGCAAAGTGATTGTATCGCTTCTTAAATCAATAGCTTTCATAAAAACTACCTTGTTCTTGTAATTAAAAAAAGAATTTTTTTTGAGTTTATAAATACTTGATAATTAACATTTATTGAGTCTTGAATTCGACATTTGAGCCTAGATGTTTTCGAATACCATTTTTTATAGTATCCATTCCTAGTAATGCGCATTTCAACCTATTTGGAGATAATTGTATTCCTAACATGTCCAATAATTCATTTTTATCAAGTTCCAATGCTTCTTTTAGCGTCTTACCTTTCATGAGAAGTGTGGTCATCGAAGCTGAAGCAATTGAAATTGCGCATCCTTCACCATCAAATGTAACTTCTTCAAGTTTCGATTTATCATTAGATAATTTAATGAAAATGTCACATTTGTCTCCACAAAGCGGGTTATGTGAATGATTTAGTATATCTGCGTTGTCAATGTGTTTCCTATTTTTTGGATGCTTATAATACTCAAGTATCATTTCTGAGTAAATATTTGACATAATGTGAAATCCTATTCATATTTTTTGTGTAAATAAATTCTACTTTGTTATTCTATGTAAAAAACTCTTTAACCTTTTCTAAGGCACCAACGAAATAGTCGATTTCAGAAAAAGTATTGTAGAAATAGAGTGAGGCTCTAGTGGTTGCGGTAAGACACAAATATTCAACTAATGGTTGTGCGCAATGATTACCAGATCTAACAGCAATTCCTTCTTGATCTAATAATTGAGCTACATCATGAGGATGTAAATCATCAAAAGTAAATGAAAACACACTAGCTCTATCTTTATCAGTGTGTGGCCCTATTATATTCATATCAGGAACATCTTTAAAGGATTTTAAAGCATACTTCGTTAGTTCATGCTCGTATTTCTCAATTTTATCCATTCCAATCCCGTTAAGATAATCAATTGCGGTGCCAAAAGCAATAGTATCAGCAATATTAGGAGTTCCTGTTTCAAATTTGTAAGGGACCGAATTCCATTTTGCATCTTCTCGATGGACTTCGCTGATCATGTCACCACCATACATGACTGGTTCCATTTCAGACAATAAATCAGCTTTCCCATATAAAAATCCGATCCCAGCAGGACCGCACATTTTATGAGCACTTACTGCATAAAAATCAACTCCTAAATCCTGTACATCAACGGGCATATGAGGAGCAGATTGAGCACCATCACCTACTACTACGGCACCTGCCTTATGAGCTAGTCTGGTCATCTCTTTAAGAGGATGTATAGTCCCCAAAACATTTGAAACATGTTGTAAAACAACAACTTTTGGATTTGATTCTAGAAATTCTTTATATTGTTCCAAATTTAATCTATAATCATCATCTAGTTCAACAATCTTTAAATGGGCATTTTTTCTCTTAGCTATTTGTTGCCATGGAACAATATTACTGTGATGCTCAGCAATAGTTGTTATAATATTATCATTTTCTTTTATATTAGCCAAACCCCAACTAGCTGCAACTAAATTCAATGATTCGCTACTATTTCGGCTAAATACTATTTGAGAAGGATCTTCGGCGTTAATAAAATCTTTAATTTTTGTTCTAACGCCTTCATACTCTTCACTGGCTTGTTCCGATAGAAAATGTATCCCTCTATGCACATTTGCATAAATGGAGGTATAAACTCTTGTAATTGAATCAATAACAGCCTGTGGTTTTTTACTACTAGCAGCACTATCAAAAAAAACTAACGGTTTATCTCCATAAATCTTCTGATTTAAAATAGGAAAATCAGCACGGATTTTATCTACATCTAAGGTTTGAGAATAAGTCAAAGTCACATTATTCCTTTTGAAGAAAAATTTTTTCTTAATTTTTTCCAATTATTATAAATAAACAATTAAGCAATATATTTGAAAATTTTTCAATCCTTTCAAAAAAAATTTCTTGAAAATAATTTTTAAAAAAAATTTCTAATTGGTCAATTCTGCCTGAACCCAATCATAACCTTTGGTTTCTAATTCTTGGGCAAGTTCTGGTCCGCCAGTTAGTACAATTCTTCCATCCATCATAACATGGATTTTGTCTATTTTATTCATATAATTCAGGATACGTTGATAATGGGTAATCATTAATATTGAAAGAGTTGGGTCTTCTTCTTTTATTTTATTGATACCTTCTGATACAGTCTTTAATGCATCAATATCTAATCCAGAGTCTATTTCATCTAAAACAGCAAGTTTAGGTCTTAAAATGGACATTTGAAGTATTTCAGATCGTTTCTTCTCACCACCACTGAATCATTGAATTTAGTTGCAGCTAGTTGGGGTTTGGCTAATATAAAAGAAAATGATAATATTATAACAACTATTGCTGAGCATCACAGTAATATTGTT
>DAHXPE010000354.1 GCA_027364495.1 Candidatus Heimdallarchaeota archaeon
TCAAGATTTTCTGGTGCAGCTTCTATTACTAGGTCTGCATTTTTAACAGCTTCGGCAATAGAAATTGAAGTTGTGACATTATTAATAATATCAATTGCGTTTGGTACATTCAAATAAGGAATCATTTTAACCAATATTTTCACCATTCAATTGTTGTAAACTAATTTTTAGTCAAGAAACCTAGTTTCAATATTGAACTTTTTAAATTAGCTAATCATTAAAAAAATCAAAATCCTATATATTAAACAAACCTAAAAAGATGATTATGTCTCAACTTACACATATCTTTATTAATTTATAATTTAAAAAATGAAATTAAGTACATTATGGAGAAAATTTTAAAATGAAACCTGAACAAATAAAGAACATAACAATGATCGGATCAGGGGATATGGGGCATGGCATAGGCGAATTAGCATTAATTGCTGGTTATAATGTTTGTTTATACGATATAAAACAAGAATTTGTTGACAGAGGTAAAAAACGTATTCAGTGGAGTCTAGAAAAATTAGCAGAGAAGGGAAAAATACCCTCAATTGATATTATTAATAATGTCACAACTTCAATTTCTATTGCCGAAGCTGTTAAAAATGCAGACCTAGTAATAGAAGCTGCACCAGAAAATCTTGAATTGAAACTCAAAATTTTTTCTGATTTAGAAAAATATTCTCCTAAAAGAGCAATATTAGCATCGAATACCTCAAATATGAGTATTAATGACCTAGCAAAGACAACAACAAAACCTGGTCAAGTATGTGGTTTTCATTTTTTTAACCCACCGATTCTCATGAAGCTGGTTGAAATTACCCGTGGCGATAAAACATCCGATGAGACAATTGAAACTATGAAAGAATTATCAACGAAATTTGGGAAGACACCAGTCGTTTGTGAAAAAGACAGTCCAGGATTTATTGCTAACAGGATTAATGCACCGGCTGCTTATTATACTCAATTGTTACTAGATAGACAGGAATATATTCCTGAAGAGTTAGATGCAGCAGCTATGAATATGGGAATGAAATTGGGACCTTATGAATTATTAGATTACACAGGTGCTGATATACTACTCGATTCATTTAATTATTTCAGAGATAGATTTTCAAAGGAATACGATGCCCCATCAAAACTTAAAGAATTGGTGAAAAATAATAAATTAGGAAAGAAAACAGGAGAAGGAGTATATAAATGGCCTGAAAATGGACGGCCAAAAATAGATATATCTAAGGCTGCAGATTTCGATTTGACTGAGCTCTTAAAAATTCAGGTAAATGAAGGAGTAAAAGTGCTTGCAGAAGGGCTAACAACACCAAAAGATATAGATAATGCAATGAAACTAGGTTATAATCTTCCAATAGGACCAATTGAAGCATTGGAAGGAATGAATCTAAAAGAACTAACTACTTGGTTAGACAGCATTGCTGATAAATATGGTAAAGAAATGTATCGTGCACATGATTGGATCCGAGACGGGTCGATAGTAGATCGTGTAATATAAATTGTTTAATTTCATAAATTCATTTGAATTAATTTATTGGATATTCCGCATTTTTTAGATAATAATAAAATGCTGGATAAAAAAGTTTGGAGTTTAACTTTATCAAATAAAATTAAAATGACTATAAAGGATGAACCAGTTTTATTTTCCATAAAACCAAAGAATTCAAATGAGATTCATCCCTTTCAAATTTCAAAACACCTTAATTTTATAAATTAAAGCTAAATTTGAATTTTCCCTTTGAAAAAGAGAAATAAAATGTTAATTACGGATTTAAAAGAGGGACATACATTAATAATAAAGCCACAATTGAACAAACAAATAAAATTGCATAGAATAAACAACAATAATTTTATTAGCTCAATTTTATGAGAATCCTCTTCCGTATTAAGATGCCATCTTATTAATCTAAGAAATTTTTTTCTACGATCCTAAGTTATGTCAAAATAATCAATTGGTAATAAAATAAGAGTTAATAAAAGAATTAGAGAGAAAAACTTTT
>DAHXPE010000243.1 GCA_027364495.1 Candidatus Heimdallarchaeota archaeon
TGATGCTGATCATAATCGTTCTGTTATTACCATCGTCGGTGAACCTGACCAAGTCTTTGATGCTGTCTTTGAAGGTATTAAAAAAGCAACCGAACTGATTGATTTACGAAACCATAAAGGTGAACATCCAAGAATGGGAGCAACCGATGTTGTCCCTTTTATACCTATTTCAAATACGACAATGGTAATAACAGAACGATTATGATCAGCATCAGATTCCTTATCTAATAATGTAACTCCATTTATAGCCGTCATACAGGAAACAATAGTATCTATTTTATTTTTATCTCTACCCTCACTGAAATTTGGAACACATTCAATTATTTTTGACACGAAATCACCATTACTATGAATAATAAGAATGTTTTATTTAAAAAAAATTGTTCTAAGTTAGGTACTTAGCAAAAAATGAATTTTAAAATCTTTTTAAAAAAAAAGAAGTGTAAAGATTATTATTCAAAAATTAATTTTAATTTTAATTGAAATTTAGGAGAATTATTTAACTAAATTAGTAACAACTTGCCATTATTCGAAAATAGTTGTTTCATTTTTTCTTTCCTAACTAGTCTCCATACTAAAATTAGTAGAAATAGAACGGTTATAGACCCTTTAGTGGTCTTTTTCTAGAGGTGCGATAGAAATGAACATTTTTCTAAAAAATGCCCAAATATGTCCAATAAAAAATAAAGAGCTTGTGTAAAAAAATTCATTAATAATATTTTTTTTTACCTAATTAATTAGAATTTTGTATATTTAAGCTATGATCAATAGATTTTAGCTATTATTTACAATTTGGTGTTAGAAATGGATTTTGAACTTAATGAAGAAGCCAAAATGATTCAAAAAATTGCTCGTGATTTTGCTGAAAAAGAGATTTTACCTATTGCAGCTGAAATAGATAGAACAGGTGAATTTCCTAGTAAAACAGTTAAAAAAATGGGTGAGTTGGGATTGATGGGAATAGAAGTAGATGAAAAATATGGTGGATCAGGACTTGATACAACAGCTTATGTTGCCGCAATGATAGAAATATCAAAAGCTTGTGCTTCTCATGGCGTAATTATGAGCGTAAACAATTCACTTTTTTGCCATGGAATATCTGAAAAGGGAACAGAAGAGCAAAAAAAGAAATTTTTAGAGCCAGTTGCCTCTGGAAAGGTTGTTGGAGCATATGGTTTAACAGAACCTCAAAGCGGATCAGATGCTGGAAATATGAGAGTTTCAGCCAAATTAAGTAATGATAAAACTCATTATGTAATAAATGGAACAAAATCATGGATTACATCTGGTCCGGTAGCAAAGTTCATTGTGCTTTTTGCCCAGACTGATAATGACGCAAAACCACGACATAAAGGAGTCAGTGCATTTTTAATTGATACTGAAAAGCAAGGTTTTTCAAGAGGTAAAATTGAGCCAAAACTTGGAATAAGGGCATCAGCAACTTGTGAAATACACTTTACAGACTATAAATGTCCAGTTGAAGATTTACTTGGTAAGGAGGGAGAAGGTTTTAAGATCGCTATGGATGTTCTTGATGCTGGAAGAATCGGTATAGCCAGTCAAGCAATTGGTATAGCAAAAGCTGCTTATGAAGCAAGTGTTAAATATGCCAAGGAACGTGTTGCTTTTGGTGAACTAATTGGTTCTTTTCAGATGATTCAACAAAAACTTGCCGATATGAAATGTCGTTTAGATGCATCCGAACTTTTAACATACAGAGCTGCCTGGGCTAAAACATTAGCAAAAAAGAATGGTGGTAGATATTCAACTGAAGCAGCCACAGCAAAACTGTATGCTTCAGAAACAGCTATGTTTATTGCTCATGAGGCAGTACAAATTCATGGTGGTATGGGTTATAGCAAAGATATGCCTTTAGAAAGGTATTTCAGAGATGCAAAGATCACTGAAATCTATGAAGGAACTTCTGAAATCCAGAGAATGGTAATAGCTAGAAACGAGACTGGACTGAGATAAAGCATTAAATTCAAATTTTAAAATATATAATTAAATTAATTTTATTTAAACTGAGCTACATTTAAACGATTTCTGACTATATTTTTTTCATTATTAAGTTTTTCTTGAGGCCAATTTAATTCTTTGCTGAATATATCCGCTACTTTGTCAATACAAGAGCTAAAATCAGTTTCCAGAGCAATAAATGTACGTAACCAAAAAAAGTCAACTAAATGTTGGCAATATTCATTACGAATACAATAATAAACTTCAGCTAGTATATAAGGTTCATTGGGTAGTATTTTTTCAAATAAATTTAATTCTTTAGCTAGATTAACAACATGCTCAGTATTTGAACCATATGTTCTAACAAGATGAGTAGCTGTCTCATTATCGATATTAAAGTTATTAACTAATTCATCAACAGTGATTTCTTCATAATTCTTCCAATTATTTTTATCAGGTATTCTTCCACCTGGCAAAGGAATCTTATCAGTCATACATCCTTTAAAAGATGGTCGTATTACCTTTGTTCTTCCTTTCAAGGATAAATATACAATGATTGGCACCACTGATACCTTTTATGATGGAGATCTTGAAAATGTCATTTGCAAATCCGAGGAAGCTCAATACCTTATTGACGGGTATAATACTTTTTTTCCTAACCAAAAAATCTCTCAATCTGATATTATTTCTTCTTATGCCGGTGTTCGTCCATTGGTCTATGATGAAAAGCATGGTGCTTCTTCTTCTGATGTGAGTAGGGAACATAAGATATTCATAGACCCTAGTGGTTTAATAACTATTGTTGGAGGAAAATACACTACCTATCGTAAAATGGGAAAAAGGATTACCGATATTGTTGTTAAGGAGTTAAAAAAACAGAAAAAAGTTTCAAAAGGCATTAAAGGATGTATGACTGATAAGATTCCTTTGCC
>DAHXPE010000430.1 GCA_027364495.1 Candidatus Heimdallarchaeota archaeon
AATTTGATGAAATTTGGTTAACAGGATCTGGTGATTCATATAATAACTTGCATTCATTGGTGTTATGGCACGTGCAGTATAACCTAGGATATTTGCTAAAGCTGCACCAAACAATGCAGCACAATGTGAATCGCCAGATCCTGTTAACCAAATTTCATCAAATTTCTTAATATCTATTTGCTCTAAAGTAAATTTATTATGAAATCGATTTAAAATTTCTTGCTGATAGATTATTTCATCTCGCATGAAGTCTTCATTAACCATGTACTAAACCAAATAATTCATTAATTTGTAAGTAATAACTCAACAAACCAATTGTTAAAAAGATATATTTTTCTGTTTCAAATATAATTTTAAAAACTTTTAATTTATGAAATGCATAATGAGTACCAGTCAATTGCATCAAGATGATTACTATATTGATCCTGAAACAGGATTTATTGTTTTTACAGCTTCATTTCATTTAAAACGAGGTTATTGCTGTGGTTCTGGTTGTCGTCATTGTCCTTATGAACATGTAAATGTTCCAAAATTAAATAATAAAAAAAAATGATTACTATGGTTTTAAATGATCAACAAATAAAAATGCATCTACAAAAAGCTAAAACAATCGCTGTTATAGGATTTTCAAAGGACGAAAGTAAAACTGCTTATAAAATACCACACTATTTGACTGAGCATTATACAGTATTTCCTGTAAATCCCACTGCTGATGAAATAGATGGGTTAAAATGCTATAAATCTATTACAGATATTTCAGAGCATATTGACATTGTTGATGTTTTTAGGCCCGGCTCCCAATGCGGTGAAATAATGAAAGAAATCATTTCACTTAAAAATAAGCCTAATTTAGTTTGGCTACAATTGCGAATAACTAATGACGAAGCAAAAAAATTAGCATTGGAATATAATATTGATTTTATCGAAGATAAATGTATTTATGTTGAACGAGAGCGTTTATTATAATTTAACAAGACAATTTTAAAAAAAAAGCATTATCATAACGTATGTAAGGAGTTTATTCTTTGGAATCAAAATTTTTAGAGGTCCAAGGTAAAAAAATGCATTACAAAGCATTTTTAGAACATGGATCAAATAAGCCTGTTTGCATCTTTATACATGGCGCTTCACCAGAATCACAACATACAGAGTTTTGGTCACCTTTACTTCCAATAATATTAAAAAAATACCAGCCAATATTCTTGGATGGTTATGGCCATGGATTATCTGCTAAACCTGGACCAAAGGAAGAAGTGAATTTTGATTCGCATCTTCGATTATATAGAGAATTTATCAAAACCATTTTAGTAAAAGAAAATATTTCGTCGTTTGTTCTTGTTGGCAGAAGTTTAGGGGGGGCAATAGTTCATTCGTTAGCAAAAGAATTTGAGTCAAATCTGCAGGGTATTGGTTTAATTGCGCCAGGTGGTGCAAGTCGAACATCAAAAACATTGGCTGGTTTTACAAAAAAAGTTTCAGTTTTGTGGGATAGTTCGGACCCAGTAGTAGGATTTCAAACATATGGAACTATCTCTTCAACTGTAAAACAAGTGAAACTTTTTGTTATAAGTGCTGATAGCTCAATAACATGCGTTATAAATCAAAAGCGTTCTCCTAATGTCAGTCCATCTCATGTACCTGAATTGCAGTATCCTGAATTATTTAAGGAGTTTTTGTATTCTATTATTTAATAAAAAAGTTCTAATTTTTGACAAAAAAAATAGAAAGTAATCAATGAACTAGTTTTTCTTTTGTTTCATTTTAGAAGATGGCGTGTATAAAGAGTAGAAAGGAGGTGAGAAATAAAAATAGTTAATTCGTTCATCAGAAAGTTGGTTAGAAATGGAAAAAGCAAAAGTAAAAAGAATATTAGAATCGACCATGAAAACTCATCAAGAAAAAAATTTTATTAATATAAAATTAGCCAAGCCTAAAAAAGATTAAAAATTCATATTAGAACAGATGTATACAGAATTTTTTGTTTAAAAGATTTATTGTTTTTTGTCAACAATAATTATGAGCTTAATCAATAGGAAACTGTAAAGGAGCACCAAAATTGTATTGTATTGTAATTTTTCGTCAAAAAATGGAAAAACAAATAAGAGGAGTATACTATTTTAAGAATTCTTCGTACCTATGAATACCTTTAAATATTAGTTTTCACTCGAAATAATCATCTTTATATAGTTTCGTGCAAATTACATACTTTCAATGTAGAAACAAATTTGGAGGTAAATTTAAGATTAGCGAAAGTGATGATACCGAAGTTATCAAATGTCCCGAATGTGGGAGCATTGGTACAATTGTTGAAGATTCTAACCGTGGTGAGAAGATTTGCAGCAATTGTGGATTAGTTATAGAGGACAGAATGATAAATACTGGTACCGAATGGCGTGCTTATAATCGTGAAGAGTTTGAGAAACGTGCTCGAACTGAGACCACTTCTTATACCATGAATGACGATTTAAGTACTTTTATTGGTTTTGAAAATCGTGATTCATTAGGTCAAGTTCTTTCGGCTGATAAACAAAGTCAGTTTTACCGAATGCGAAGATGGCAAATGCGAATTCGTTCTCACGACAGTAAAGATCGTAATCTCAATAAGGCTAACCAGGAATTAGAACGACTTTGTTCTCAGTTAGATGTTCCACGTCACGTTAAAGAAACTGCTGGTCAACTTTATAAAAAAGCTTTTGAAGCTGGTGTTATTCGTGGCTATCCTATTGAGTCGATGGTTAGTGCTTGTGTCTATGCCGCTGCTCGTATTCGTCGTGTTCCCAGAACATTAGATGAAATATCCAATGCTTCTCGTATTACAAAGAAACGAGTAGCTCAATCCTATCGTATTCTTGTCACCAGAATGGGTATTCGAATCCCGCTTTCTAGAGCAAAGGATTTCCTCGTACGTATGGGTACTGAGCTTGGTATGAGTGGCGCTTGTCAACGTTTTGCTGCTGAAATTGTTGATTCGGCTGAATCAGCTAAATTAACAATTGGTAAAGATCCTTCTGGTTTAGCTGCGGCATCTCTGTATTTAGCTGGTATTATTAGAGGTGAAAAACGCACACAACAGGCAATTGCGAAAGTAGCTCATGTTACTGAGGTTACCATCAGACATCGACATAAAGAACTTATTTCAGCTCTTGGACCAGAAGTGTCCTTAAAAATTAATGCTCCGCCGAGAGATTTGTAAGTAATTACTGTAATTAAGTTTTCTCTTTTTTTTAATAACTATATGAAAGTTTCTTTCTTTTAGCTAAATTTTATGGTTACTTTAAAATTTAAATTGTGATTCTAAAGCTTTTTTTGTAAATAGCATAAATATTTCATTTTCTCTTTCGCCAACAGAATAAATTTTATCATTGAAGGTATTTGGATTTTCAGCAAAAGCTGTTACGAGTTCAAGATCTAATTTCATACCAAGATCTAATAATTCAGACTGATCTGGTGAATAAGTAACATCAACCAGTCCAAAGGGTATAATGGTACTTTGAATCCAATTCTGAATCGTTTGGGATTTGTTTAATTTATGATTCCAAACTTGCTTAAGTTCTTCCTGTTGTTCGATCGTTAGTAATTTCATGCTCTTGAGCGTCTTTTCTAATGATTCTTCATAAAGTCCCATTCGTAAATTATTATCGTCATCTTGGAATGTCCAATAATCTTGGACTATACTTACGAGATTAATCATTGATAAGAGTTTTTCCAATCCTTTTGGTAAATGAATTTTATCTAAATAATTACCTTCTATTTCTTGTACAAAAGAATTTTTTTCTTTTGAATAATATACCTGTTGCCACAACAAATTTTCTTCTTGTTCCGACTTTATTTTTTGAACATCTTTTTTCTTAATGTATTCTTTATCTTCCAAGTTTAGTAAAAGCCAATAGGGTTCCTGTTCTTTTTTCTCATAGGACCATGGATCTAACAATTCTTGCGTTCCAGCCCACATATCAAGTGCTTCATTCATTATTAATATATCAAAGCGTTTTTTATTTTTAAGTGTGCTCTTCCGATCTGATTCTATTTTGCGTGCGGTACAACGTGCCATGATTGTTCGTGCCTTGATCAAGGAGTGGAACATACC
>DAHXPE010000434.1 GCA_027364495.1 Candidatus Heimdallarchaeota archaeon
CAGAATAAAGAGCCTTCTATTAAAAATTAATTAATCTAGTTTTTTATTAACCAGTTAAAGTCAAATAACAAGCTTTAATTTCGCTTTTTTAATATATTGAATTAATATGAGACTGATTTGTAAATTCTTTAAATGAATTAATCTAAATTTATTTTCCCTTTCTTCTCAATACTTTGATTAATAAGAATCATACAGGACAGTAAATATATATATAGACCAGATGATAAAAATGCATGATTTTGTTAAAGATTTGAATTAGAGGGAAGAGAACTAAGCAATGAAGTCGATGGTTTATTCAGGATACAAACAAAATCCAAACTAATTGCGTAAAACAGGATTTAATTCGTAAGTCCAATTAATTATGGAGCAACGTCTTTGGTAGAAGGCAAAAAATATAGAAAAGTACATTATACAAGTTCAAATTATAATTCATGAGTTAAAAAAGACGCCAATATTTAAGTTAATAACTCATTAAATGTTAATTCTGCCTCATCCAGAGAAGAAAGGTAGATACATTAAATTGAAACGAAAATTCTATTTTATTTTTCAATCCAATCTTTTTAATATTATAATAAATTTCTTGGCTATTGTTTAATCTTTAAAATTTTATTTATTTACTTATATACGATCCCAAATTGTTCAGAAAACTAATTTGAAAGAAAATATTAATCATTTTGTCGAATTTAAATACGTAAAATATGTAATTAAAGAAAAATCCCCCTCAAAAATTCATTCATTCTGCTTTTTTGTTGATATTATCTATATCTATATTGAAATCATAAATTAAATCTATATTAAAATCCTAGACAATTTTGATTTATTGAAAGACTGATCAATTTTTTTCTATATAAACCACTAATTACATAAGGTTGGTGATACTTATTTCTTTCGATATTTCCAACTCTACTAATTTTTTGACTTCTTCTGATGTCTCTTCCCTTTTTGACACTATTTCTGGTCTTAAGTCTTCTCTATTTTCTATGCACCTATCAGGGTCTCAATATTTTTCCGTTTATGATACTGCTTTCCTTTCTCTCATTCATGATAATTCTGGTAAGCCTATTTTTACTAACTCGCTTAAATTTCTTTTTTCTTCAGTCAATCCTGACGGTTCTTGGGGTAATCCAAACATCCTTTCTGATAATATCCTTTCCACTCTTGCCTCTATGCATGCTCTCCAGCAATCTCATCTTTATAACACTCCTATTGTTCAAAACATTCTTGCTAAAGCTGAGAAATTCATTTTTGACAATTACAATCGAATCGCTCAAGAAAATTTTTTTACTGTTGGTCTTGAGTTCCTTCTTCCCAATCTTTTACTTAAAACAGGTGTAAATCTCTTTGATCATCCTATGACTAAAAAACTTGAGACTTATCAACAGAAAAAACTTTCTGTTCTTCCGCTTGATTATATTCAGCAGATAAAATCTCCTATGCTCTTTGCTCTAGAGTCTCTTGACTCTCATTGTATTACTAGTAACCTTGACCACTTTATTGAAGCCAATGGTAGTATTGCTACTTCTCCTGCTACAACTGCTTGGTATCTCAACTACAATCCGAAATCTGATAAAATCCCAGAAATGATTCGCTACCTTTCTGACCTCTATAATCCCCAGACCGGTGGCGTTCCTTCTTTTGCTGATTATTCTCTTATGAATATTCCTTTTGTCTTATATCCACTTTTTAAAGCAAGAATTCCTTATCCAAATTATAATACTTTATTACGTTATGTCTATGATCATTGGACTCCCACGGGTGTTGGCCATTCTTCCTGTTTCCCCATGACTGATGCTGACGATACTGCTCTCAGTCTTCTTTTATTAAATAAATTTTATTTTATTCCCGATAACAGTGAAAAATTCGATGTTTTACTTCGTTACAAAAGGCAAGATTATTTCATTACCTATCCTTTTGAGATCGGAACTTCCAACATGGTCAATCTCCATGTCTTGGATATGCTTTTAGAGACCAATGCTTCCAAATGGAATAGAGAATTTAATATTGACCAATTAGTCTCTTTTATTGCCAAACAGATCTCACCTGAGTATGGTATCGGTGGCGATAAATATCATTACTCTCCTTACTGTCAGAACTGTCATGCAGTACTGACGTTATCAAAAAATTACCCCTCTCTTAGTAGAAAACTTGTAGATTGGTTATTTGCCAATCAGGATATTAACGGTTTATGGGGTATTACTGGACCTACTGTTGAAGAGACCGCTTATGCTGTTTTGGCACTTTGTTATTATCATATCCATGCTGAAAAATTGGATTTGACTATTCTGAATAATGCCATTGATTATCTTGTTGCTGATCATGGTCCCTATCCAAATCTCTGGCTTTCAAAAGTTGCTTATACTCCTATTGAGACTGTTAAAGCTCATATCCTTGCTGCACTTGAACTCTACCATCAGGCTGTGTTTTAATCATGTTTTTTCAGAACAATATAGCCCGATCAGTTGATTTCGAGAGGTTACTCCAATTTTTCCACTTTCTTCGACCCCATCAAATGATTTACCAATTGACTTTAGTCACTATTATTTTATTTTTTTCACCAGCAGTTTCAATGTTTCAACTGTTTTCTGCTTTTGTTATGATAATTCTAATTACACCATCTTTTTTGCTTGTGCAGGACGTTTTAGGTAAGAAGGATGACGAAAAAGTTGGTCAAAAGAGAATATTATTTTCCAAACGAATCAATAAGGTCTTTTTTTATAGTTCGTTAACCATTTTAGTTTTTATCCTGATCCTCAATAATGTTTGGGCTTTGATGTCATACATCCTGTTATTTTTTTTTACGCTTTCTTACGCTGTCATGAAGCATTATCGTAGGATGGTTTTATCGTATACATTCAGGTATCTCAGTTCTGTGTGGACGTTTTTATTATACCTTTTCATTCTCGTTGTATCTATCAATGAGCTTTTTTTTGCTCTTCTTATCTTCATTTCTCTTCTAGACCTTGTTGGTAATATTGCCGGTGATATTCGTGATTGCAAAAAAGATTCACTTGCAGGTGTCAAAACTCTCGCGACCACTAAGGGAATGACCTTTACGTTATTAATTATGTTTTTTTTCGTTTTATTATCTTTTTCCATTCTTTATTTTTTAATTTCTAATTATTTATTTCTTCTTTTACTATGTATCAATTTAATTCCATTTTTTATTCTAATTAAAATTCCACTTCAATTCTCTCACGGAATTTTTCACCTTTCGAAGATTTTTAATTTCCTTTCGATCTCTTTTATCTTGTCTGGTATATCTTTTATTCCATTTTTTTTTGCTTTAACTTGTATAATGTGTCTTTGGTCTATTTCATATTTTCTTTATTTATATTATCCAGATAATGTAAATATTCATTTTATAAAGGTTGAATTCTATATATAAAATCAAAATTCTTTGTATTGTTATCCATCATTATTAGTTCCAATACTGGAAATTACTTTAAGAGAGTTTAGCCAGGTTTATTCAGATCAAGAAAATTGTTATCAATTAAAACATTTAAAAAATTAACTGGTTATTTGTACTACTTTATGATAAAAAAATATAAAGACTAGGCTTAAAAGACTAAGACAAAATAAAAATTCTGCTCCAGCTAATAAACCACCTCCTTCTATAATGAAACCAAATAAAGGAAGCAATAAAATTTCAATAATGTTAGCAATTGAAGGCATTAAACTGTAAACACTGTTTCTAATATCAGAGGGGATCTCTTTTAAAAGAATTCGCTGAAAAGAAGTTTTTACAATGAGACTAATGACACCAATAGACATTAATAAAATTAATATACCTATGATTCCACCTAAAAGATTAAAAGAATTGTGAATAGGAATGAAGACAAAAAGAACTATTAGACTTGGAAAGAAAACAATATAATAAAGAAGATTAAGTAAACCTACATGTTGATCACCAATTTTCTTCGTATATTTAGTAGAATATAATCTTATAAAAAAAGTAGCTAAAAGGAGAATACCTCTAAAGAACCCAACACCAAGATCTGAACCAGTATAAGCGAAATAAAAGGGAATTAACATCAGTTCGACCCAAAGCCCTTCAATTACAAAGATGCTTACTCTCGCCATAATTAAAAGAAAGGATTCTTTTGATGAAATGAAAAATTTTATTCCACCTTTAAAATAAAACAAAATGCTCTTCTTTTTATCTTCTAATATATCATCTACCGCCTTATAATCTTTCAAAAAAGAAATAACTATGGGAATGTACAAAAGAAAAAGGAGACTTACCATTAAAAATAAGATATTTCTTGACAACAATACCGACAAAAATCCTCCTCCAATGATTGAAATTGAATTAACCATATTAGAAAGAGTCATCATCCTCTGATAAACAAAGCCATAGATTTTCCTATCTGAATCTACCTGGGCAACTGTTTTTTTATAGTTATTGTCTAAATAACTTTCAAAAGCACCACTTATTTGACCTACTCCTAGACCAAATGAAATAGAAGCTAAAAAATAGATTTGCAAACTATTATATTGTGAAATAATGAAATAAGAAAAACCCATAAAGATACAAGCTAACGCAATAATATTTCTTTGACCAATATAATCTGATAAACTACCAGTTGGGTAATCAGTCAAAAGTTGTACCAGAAGGGTGACAGCTGATAATATTCCCGCATAGTAATAACCCCAGTATTCGATATAATTTAAAAGGATATAAGATTGACCGAGTAATGCAATGAAGGAGAAAATAAAATACAATAAAAAGTATTTTCTTATAAGTTTCTGTGTCTGTTTTGGTAAATCCAAAATGCCTAAAAAATTGTTTAAGATACCCATCCGAAAGACCATGAAAAGATTATTGACGATTAATACTGTGAATTCAATTTTTAAATATGTAGAATTATAAAAAAAATTCTTTTATATTTTTATTCAAGAATATTTAAGGCTGAGTTTTATACTCACTTAAGCCGACAAAAATCAGCAAAAATACTGCCGACAAAATATAAAGAATAAATAAAATAGCTTAAGAATGTCGTATTTAACTAATTCTGGTACTAATCTCAAGGAAAACGATGCAACCTTTA
>DAHXPE010000435.1 GCA_027364495.1 Candidatus Heimdallarchaeota archaeon
AATATTTTTCTCACTTTAATAACGGCGAATTTGTCCATTCGTTAAACCTTATTAAAGCTACTTTGCTTTACAACACAAAATCTAAAATAGAAGCATTTACATTTTTAGATAGTCTTAATGCACAAAATTCATTCCAGGAACAGATTCTATTACATAAAGGAAATTTGGTTGTGGGAAATTTTGATGAAACATTACTCTTACAATTACTTCTAGACATTCAAATCTATGTTGCTAATGATGAAATAGTGGACTCTTTCGTCTTAACCGTCTTGACAGATCAATTAGATAATTTTAAGATACTTACTACTACGTACCAAAATAAAATAGAATCAACATTACAAATGGTAATTAGAAAGATAGAGGAAAATTCAAAACCAAAAGCTAAAGACACACTTGAGGAAGACTTGGAAACGTCAAAGGACCAAGTTAATAATCAAAATTTTGAATGGTCAGGAAAGAACGCAAAAAAATTTGTACTGGATGCCCTTGATAAGTTTTTAAAACAGCCAGAACAGAAACAGCATTTTGAAAAGATTTTAACTGGTAAAGAACAAATACATCTAACTTTTGGATGCCTAACGTGCGGTATAACTTACGACAGAGAACTCCAAAAGATTTTAATACCCATTGATTTCGAAGAATTACGTGAAACCAAAACTACATTAGAAGATAACGGATTAATATTATTTAATGAAGAAATAACCTGTCCAATCTGTTCAAGTTTTAAATTTCTGCTTGATGACAATTCATTTGCTACCATAAACGCCATAATGATTTATATTAAAAATTTGGAAGAAGAAAATGAAAAAGAATACCCAATAGGCGGGATGGATAATCCTGTGGTAATCGGATATTTTAGATCAAATATAGTAAAAGAAGCAGAGACAATACCAGACGCGCTAAAAAAAATTTCAGAATTGCTAACAGTAAATCCTGATGAAATTAAATACATGATTGGAAAAGGAAATATTCTATTATGGATGAATGATTACAATGAGGCAAGGAAAATATTTAAACGAGCATTGGAGAAAGACCCAAACAATATTGAGGCGCTGTATGGTTTAGTTAAAATCTTTTATGACAGGAAAAATACAAATCTTATTGAGAAATATGCAAATCAAATAATAGAAGTTATTTCAAAAGATAGATCGTCCTTCCTGGAAAATTCAAAACTAATTATGGGGTTAGACAATATTCTATATAATATGAGAAATAGAAAAATGCATAAAAAACTTAGAAAAGAAATTCACAAATATTCTAACGATTATGCTAGTTAACTAACTGAAATATCAATTAATTAAATGTTTGAAAGTGAACAGATAAAAAATAGAAGAAAAGGTGAATATAAGTTGGTATATTTAACTAAAAATGAATTTACTAAGCAAGTGGAAGCTTTAACTAACAATTTAACAAAAGATGAATTACAAAATCTAATTATTGAAGTTGGAGATGTATTATTTAGTAAAAACAGGGATAGTTTTGTCCAACAAATTCAATTGAGTTTGAAAGTTAAAGAAACCAATCAAAAGGAAACTGAATTCAATCAAGATTATTTTAAAGAGTTTTTAGAATTTATCAAAGAATTAAAAAGCTATTCAAAGAATATTTATGATCAAGAACCAGAATATGACTATGATTATGGTTATTCTTATTATGATGATGAAGAAACATATAATTTTGACGAAGATATGGCAGATAGAATACGAGAATACTCTGAAGATGCTTCCAAGCTCTTTAAAACGAATCATAAAGAAGAATGCAGAAAAATATTAAGTGAATTATTGACAGTACTAAATTTATTTGACGATACACCCCTGGATATTGATATAGATACTGAACTTTTATCAATGCCGAGAATAGAAGCCTATTCTCTCTGTCTAAATTCGATTTTTTTTACATCTGAGAAGGAGCAAAGAGCAAATGAATTATTAAATGGATTTCACCTATTTAGTTCAGAAATATCAGAAGATTTTAATGTAAAAACAGTAATGAATTGTGATGCTCCGGTTCTGCCAGAGTGGGACGAATTTATTATAGATTGGATAAAAATTTTACAAATAAAAAAAGAACACTGGACAAATTACCTCTTAATGGAATCTTTAGCATCATTCAGAGAATTAAAGGATCAAATGGATATAGTATTACAAATAGGATCGACAAATCATGAATTCATACAATTAACACTGGAATATTTACTTCAGAAAGAAGCATATACCGAACTGGAGACGGTGATTAATTACGCTTTTGACGTATTACCAGCAGGAAATGAACGAAGTTTAACCGGTAAAATTTTGGTAGAATTAGGGAAATTACGAAAAAATGAAGATTGGGTAATCAGAGGCGCAACAGAATGCTTTACATCCAGACCAGCTCTACAAACCTATGAAATATTCATTTCATATCATATGAATTATCAAAAAGTCAAAGAAGCAAAAGAACTACTCCAAGAAATGGCAAAAGATTGGAAAAAAAACCTTGAAAAAGAGAAAAATGATCAACAATATGCTTCATATAAACAAAATGATTATATACTACAAGCGTTGTTATTTTTGGAAGAATTTGATTTTTTGATAAAATATTGTGATGGCTTTGGTCAGTTAGAATGGGAATATGGATATAATCCAAAAAGAATTGTAATTTCGGATATGATAGCTCTATTAATAAAAAATTGGGATACATTACCATATACTAAGCAATTCCTGACTTCTTTTCTAAAAAATGAAAATCTAGAAATACTCAAGGGAACATTAAATTATTTTGCAGAAACTAAGGTAAAGGAGAAAATAAATAAAGAAAAATACTACAGTTGGGTAAAAAATAATATTGAAACAAGGATAGATGCAATACTAGGGGAAAAAGACAGAAAAAATTATTGGAAAGCAGCATTGTTATTAAAAGCGTTGAAAGAATTACAGACAGAAATGGAAAATGAATGGAAAGCAAAAGAAACAGAAGAAATCTTCTTAAAGAAATATTCCAAATTGAGAGCTTTTCAGTCAGAATATAAAAATCAAACCCACGAAAAAAGTTTTTCTTATTACTAGTTTTTTGGTATTATTAGAGAGTGCTGAAAAACTCAATTTAACCTTTTTCGAAAAAGTCAATCTTTATTCAGATTAGCCAATGAAGTTCAAATTTAATGTTTCCTTTTTTCAAAAACCAAATTTAGAAAATATGTTTACTAATCCTTACCTCCAAGAAC
>DAHXPE010000451.1 GCA_027364495.1 Candidatus Heimdallarchaeota archaeon
TATCCATGGTTTGACCAAAAACTAAAACGTTAGACCCTTCTTCACGACCAGATTCAGGGAATGTATCAATTTTTTCATGGAATTGAATAGCTAAATCATCAACATAGCTACGGTCAGGATTCTCCTTGGTTTGCAGCCCTTGCTAATGGTGAATTAATTGGCACTAAATGTTCTTCATGTGGTTTTACTACTGCTAATCCTAAATTATCTTGTCAAGAATGTGGTGAATCTACTGAATGGGTTAGATTACCTAAACAAGGTAAATTACATGCTTTCACCGTCTGTCATTTTGGTGCTGAAGCTTTTCTTGATCAAACACCATTTATTTTGGGTTTGGTTGAATTTGAAGGTGTTGATACCCTTTTATTAACTCGTATTTTAGGCTTAGACCCTCTTAAACCTACTTTAGATTGGATTGGTATGGATCTTACTCCTAAATTTGTTAAACTCCCTCAATTAAAACCGACAGATATCTATTTTGTTCCTGAATAAAGATTTGGGTTAGCAAAATACCTATCATATTTTTATTTTGATTCATTTTTATTCCCAGTCATAAAATTTTACTTTATTCATCTATTACAAATTTTTTTTCAGCATTATTTACTTTCGAAGAATTATTAAAAGGTAAGATAATTTAGATTTACATACTTACTTTAATCTTAAATTCTCTATATTTAGTAAAAATAATCTAAAAGATAGAAAAAAAAATTAATATTAGAGGTACTTGTTTTGAGTGCAAAAAACATTGAACGATTTATAAAAGACCTTTCCAATACTGATAAAAAAGTCCGTCAAAATGCTTGTGAATCGCTCGAATCAGAAGGAGTTCGTTTAACTGTTGAAAATTTAGATGTCCTTAAAAAGGCTGTTAGTGCAGTTCAAAATGTTTCATCCAATGATTCAGACAGAGGCGTTAGAAGAAAAGCTGATACTGCCTACCAGGTATTAAGTGCACATCAGAAAAAAATCGAATCTCCATCTAGTGCAAGTAATGCTCCTAGCTGGGGATCCACCAGTTCTGATAGTCCTCCTAAAACATCTGTTCAATCTCAGAAAAAAGGAGGAGAATTAAACCCTGCTTTAGAACTTATATTAGCAGAAACTCTTAATGGAACTCTTTCTCTGACTGGTGAACTGCAAAATGCATCTATTAAAACTTCTGGAGTTATGAAAGTTAAAAACTTAAGTTCTGCGGAAAAGGTTTTTGATGTTAATTTCAAGGTTGATGATAAGGGATTGTCTAGTTTAGAAGAGGAATACCATTTTAACGAAATTCAACCGGACGAAGAACAAGTTATTGAGTATAATGTCAATATTAAAAAAGTTGATGATTTAGCTATTCAATTCCATGAAAAAATTGATACATTCCCTGAATCTGGTCGTGAAGAAGGGTCTAACGTTTTAGTTTTTGGTCAAACCATGGATACCAAACTTAAATATGATTTCACTGCTAAGAAAACACTTAAAACATTTACCTTGACTAAGGAACTTCCAAATGGTTTTGAAAATGTTCAGATTGAGCAAAAATCTTTAGGTGAAACCAAAATTGATGGTAAAAATGTAACCTGGACATTAAATGACGTTCAAGATGGAACCAGTGGTACTCTTGTTATTAAAGGTTCTTTTAAAGTAGATAATTTAGAAGATATATCAACTGGTGTTGCTTCAGTCCAATTCACTTCTGAAACTGATACTCATTCTGGTGTGAAACTTTCTGATGTAAAAGAAGGGCGCGTCAAATCAACTAACTTTATAGACAGTGATGAGGTAGCTGAAGAGCCAGATTATTGGCAGAATAAATTTGTTTTTGAAAACTCCAGTGATATTGATGTCACCTTAAAGTATGTTAAAATTACTAATCCTTCGGACAATGATGCTACAGTTGTTAATTTAGAAAGTCCCGTCTTAGTGGCATCGAAAGCTAAATGGGAAAGTGATCAGTTCAAGACTTTTTCAGAAACTCAACCTTCCTTTATTGCTGATTTTGACTTGAATGTTGGTTCACGAGTTGTTGTTGACACTACTTCTAAACTAGAGGTTGAACAAGGAGCACTACGGGTTGCAAATATTCAAGCTTCTAAAGTATATGAATTAAAACAGGTTCCTTCTTATCGTGAAACTCCACTTCCTGCAACTGTTAATATCGAGAATATTGGTGCTATTGCTTATGCTAAGTTGGCTATTACTGATAAGATTCCTATTCATTTCCTACCCCCTATTAAAGATGACATGAAATTAACATTAGTCACAGAAGCAGGTGAAGATGTTCTCAATGCTGATTCTGACTTTGAATATAGTGTCGAAGGCAATGCTGAAGATGCTTCTGTTGAAAAGAAAGTTTTAATTAATGTTACTAAAGAAGTTCCTCCCGGTGCTAAAGTTATTTGGGAATTTGCACCTCGAGCTTTTAAACCATTACCCGAGCATGCTTACGATTTCCACACTCATATTGAAGCTACTTTAGCTGAACAAGCACCTCCTCTACCTTTTGACTTACCAGAAGATCTCACCATTACTGTTCTGCATGAAAGAAGAAATGTTACTGTTGGTAAGACCATTACCCCTGGTGCAAACCAGCATGAATATATTGTTGATCTCTTTTATAAAAATCGTGGTACAGCTACCCTAAAAGAACTAGATATTAAAGATTTTGTCCCCAGTACCTTTGAATTGATTTCTGAACAAGTTGACTTCCAATTTAAAGATGCACAAGGACGTGAAGAAGATAATAACAGTATTAAAAGCGTTGAACAGGATGTACCTGGTGATCATGATGGTAACTTGAGAGTTTGGAAATTCCCGCTCGTCAAACCAGGTGATTCTATTAATATTCAGTATACTATTAAAGGATCTGGTGAATTCTCTATGAAAAAAGCTCAATTAACCTTTACATAAAAAATATGTTTTACTTTTTTCCCTTTTTTTATTTCTCGTGAATTTTCTTGTTTCTAAAAACTCTATCTTCTTCTAATAAAATAAATAATTCTAATTATGAAGCTTTGTTTTATATTGAATGCATTAATAAATCTTTGTTTAAAGGTTTTTCGAGTATTAAACCAGAAAATATTGTCAAAGATACCATTCAAAGAATAGATAATATTTTATATATTAATAATACTCCCATTACATTAGGTAAAAAAAACGTTTACATTACTGGAGCAGGTAAGGCTACCTTCGAGATTACCCAATATTTAATACCATTATTACAACCAAATTACGTTTCTGGTATAATTAATATACCTAAATCTTATTATAATAGTGAAGTAAAACTTCTAAACACCACTATTGAAATAACTGCACATCCCATTCCAGATGAAAAGACGTTTGTCAATAGCCAAAAACAGGTCCATTTTCTAGCTTCTCTGACAGAAGAAGATATAGTTTTTGTTATCATTTCAGGTGGTGCATCCTCTTTATTTGAAGTTCCGTATGAATTTTTTTCTTTTAAAGATATAATTGAGACTTATAAATTATTACTTGTTTCAGGACTTCCTATTCAACAAATAAATAAAATTCGCAAGCAATTGAGTCAAATAAAAGGCGGTAAAATACTTTTCATGACCAAGGCTAGAATAATTGGATTATTGGTTTCTGATATACCAAGCACTGATATCGGAGCGATTGGTTCTGGACCTACTGTTCCGGACTTTATTTCATTTCAAGAATGCATGAGTATCTTGCAGAAGAGTGATCTCATACATAAAATTCCAGTTTCTGTAAAAAATTACTTTTCAAAACGTGCTCAATTAAATGATTATTCTCAGCCTTCAGTATTAGAAAATAAGACTGATTATGAAAATTTTCTCCTTTGTTCTAATAAAACTTTGCTTGCAGTGATTCAAGATGTTATGAACAGTTATGGAATCTCTACTAATATTTGTTCTGATATTTTTTCTGGTGATGCACGAGAAATAAGTTCATTTCTTTCAAAATATACAAATTTTCCTTATATAAGTCTTCCTGTCTGTTTTCTTTACGGAGGAGAGAGTACAGTTAGAATTGCCACCCAAGAGTTTAACAGTTCTACTGGTGGAAGGAATCAAGAATTAGTGCTTAACTTTATTTGTGATTACCTTGAACGAGACTCCATTACTAATGTAATATTGGTTTCTTTAGGTACTGATGGCATTGATGGTAACTCAACTAATGCTGGAGCATTTTTTAGCAATGAATGTCATAAAGGAACTTTGCCTACAATTTCGTTTTTAAAAGAGAATCTTTTTTCACATAATAGTGCGATTTGCTTACCATCTGAATGTTATATCAAAACTGGACCAACAGGAACCAATGTTGGTGATATAATTATTTTAATTTTGTATTGATTAGATGTAACTAGCTGATTGGATTAATAATTGGTAGGTTTGATTTTTCCATGATATTCTTAATTTTTTCAATCCCATTTTCTTGAAAGAACTTATCTATCTTTTCTATAAATAAATATAGATCATTTAAAGAGGTGATATTGTGTTGTAATTCCTGTCTATTCTGTTTTGACCCAGAAAAACCTCTGATCATTCCTAAAGTCTGATCTCGAATCATATGCAACTTACCGAATCCAAACTCTTTGTTTAAATCCAACAAATAATTTAATCCATCAATAAATAAGGTTGAAGCAATTTCTTGTTGATATTTTTCATTGAATACCCAGGGATATTTCTGTGCCTGTCGCCCAATCATCGCCCCTGCTGAACCAGTTATGTTCATTAAGTCCTCTGCCATTGAAAGTGATGTTATTTTTCCATTAATTATTACAGGGTGATCAATTGCCTTTACAAATTGTTTTGAAATTTCATAATTTACTGAATTTGATTTATCTTTTGACACTGTCGCTAATTTGGGGTGAATTGTGACATGTAATAAATCAATACTATTTATTATTTCTGCAAATTTTTCGATGTCAAGATATTTTTTATAACCAGCTCTGATTTTAATAGAAAAAGGAGTATCTGGAAAAGCTTTTTTAATAGTTTTGAGAATATCCTCTAATTTTGAAAAATTTTCTTCAGCAAGCAACTTAGATCCTGCACCGATATTACAAATTTTTGGAACAGGACATCCTATATTCAAATCAAGAAAGTTGAAACCATATTTTTGAACATCAAATAGTTGTCCTAATTCTTTGAAATGTGAAGAATCAAAGCCAAATAATTGTAAACCTACTGGTTGTTCTCTTGGATCTGTTTGAATTTGATATTTAAGATTTTTAGGAAAGTCAAGATTATTTCTAAGGACATAAACAAGTTGATTTACACTAATAAACTCAGATATACTAGCAGCAGCTCCTTGCTCTTTACAAAATAATCGGAAAGGTAGATTACTAACTTCAAACATTGGAGCAAGAATTATAGGCTTATCTTTAAATAATTTAGTAAATAAAGTCATTATGTACTTCATTTTTCCGTTTAATTTAAAACATCCAAAATTACAAGAATCTGAAAAAAGAGTCTATTTAATTATTATTGTCTATTTGTAGAACTTTAAACAATTTTTGAATTTCTTCGGTAAAATCATCAGAAAACAAATAATTTCTAGCAATATTAATAAAATGGGATTCATCTTTAAGAGATAAATAATCAATGTGTAATAATTTCTTTATGAGAAATTGAACCCAATCTAAATTTTCTTTCACCCATTCATCAAAAAGTAATCCTTCCTTCTTTTTCTTTATAATTATTGATTTACCTAAATTTTTCTTGATTGATCCTAATCCTAATAACTTGAATGTCTCATCTAATAATTGATCTTTTGTATCATTATCTTCAGATTTTTCTTCTACTATTTGTGGTTTTACGTTTTGAATTTGAAAATTTTTAAATAAATTATCTAGTTCTGCATCTTCAACCAATGTTGGAGTAATATTAGAGAAATTTGTTTCAATTATTTTTTGTTGTTTATCGCTGCTGATTAAAGGTTTGTTTTCTTTTTTAAAAATTTTATTATCTTTTAATTCTTCAAAATCTTCTTCAAAACCTGTTATTGCATCCTTTAATGAATTAAAACTTGCATTTTGAAGATTGTAATCTGTAATATCATCAACAATAATTTTAGAATTGTCATCCTGTTCTATATTGAAAAAAATTTGCTTAAAAGTATATGAATCTGGCTTTGATGCAAATTGAGAGTGTCTATTTTTATTTTCAACAGGATGATGGGCATAATTAAAAAAGGTTGATAATTCCTTTTTCAAAAAGTCATATGATTTCAAATAAGATAACGTTTTTGAAAAGTTTCTCATGTAGCGATGATTTCGTGAAATTAACAAAATATCGGTAAGATTAAATTCTTTTGGTAAATCATATTGATACTGTATTAAAATTTCATTGGATAATATTGTCTTTAAATCTTCAAAAGATTTTATTGTTTTATTAACTTCACTTTCAGACAAAAATTTTGCAAATATATTAATTTCTACCATTAGATTGTTAGCCTTTTAAAATTCATCGTAATAGCTATCATATGAATCATCGGTGTCATCTCCTTCGTCTCCAAAATCATCATCTGTATCTGGTTCAACCTTAGCATTTGGGATATCTTCTTCTTCTTCAACCTGTTTGGTTACTTCAGATTTTTTGCGTCCTGCTTTACGAGAGCCACGACGCTTAGATGAAACTCTTTTAGAAGATCGGATTGGCTTTTTAGAGGATGTTACCTCATCATCTTCTTCTTCTTCATCATCTTTACCTGAAGGCTGTTTTTTCAGAACATACCATCCGCTAGATACCCGTAAAATTCCCTTATTAACCAAATCTCTTAAGACATCTCGTATTATATCCTGTTCAAAATTTGTTTTTTTAGCAATATGATTTGATTGAACCTTTTTCTTCGGTCTTTTAAGAATCTCTCTCAAAATAGTTTGTTCATTTTCTGATAACTCCTGCAGTATTGGTAAATCCACAACATCTTCTGGTTGAACCTCGGGTTCAGGTGGCGCTACTATAACAGGTTCAGGCTCAGGAATATCTCTTTTTGCTAACTGAGAAAGTTTACTTCGTTTAAACATTACTGGTGATACACCTAATGTTGTCTTTATGGGTAATTTAGGTTTAATTAAAGGTGATGGCGATTTTGTTGTCAAACGTTTGCTAACAGCATAAGCATTAAGATTTAGAACCATAACAACATCTGAATTTGACATATTTCGGTCAAATAATCGTTGTTGGACTGTAAATAACATATTTAAAGTTGTTGAAGAATCAATTTCAAATAATTTATCTTCTTCTGGAATTGAGAAGACTTCTAAAGATCTATAATTAACGCCTAATTCTTTTAGATATCTAAAAAGAAATTCAACAATCGGGTGCCATGCATTAGCTACAATCTCAATAATTAGAGTTTTTCTTTTTGGTTCTTGTTTAATTTTCAAACTTGGA
>DAHXPE010000456.1 GCA_027364495.1 Candidatus Heimdallarchaeota archaeon
AAAAGCGGAAATAACATCTCTTGAACCCAAAAAACTTAAAAATTTAATGAAATTCACAAAAGTCATTTCATTAGATAAAATAGTCAATTTAAAGTAAAGGGAATTGAAACTTCTTTTACATGAAAAGATTGTTTTTGTAAATAGGATATTATTTTTTGTCTCCTATCGCTGTGCACGCATATTATAGTTGGGCTTAAACGAATTATTGAAATGTCTTTGAACAGTTTACTTTTTAAAACTGCATCTATCAAAGCAGGTTCAGGAACAGTTATAATAGATCCATCAATAACTTGGATTGAACCATATTGTTTACCCCATGATCTTATGGTTAATTCCACATTTGAAGGAATTTCATTTGAACATAATTTTGTTAAATAACCAACAAATTCTTCAATCGATTTATTTTCATCTAAATATTTCCAGATTCCTTCTTTGTATAACTTCAAATTGACTATTTTATCTAATGAAATGACTTTTGTGAATTTCATTAAATTTCTAAGTTTTTTGGGTTCAAGAGATGTTATTTCCGCTTTTAACGTAAAATCAGGCATGCAAATAAATTTATTTTTGTACACTGGTTTGGTTTTATTTGTCTTAATAGGAGGTGGAAAAATAAATTTGTAGCCAAATACCTTGCTTTCTTGATTTTTTAAATAATTTAACACTCCTAAAGAATAAAAGTCTATAAGCAATATCCAATCCAAACTTAAACGAATATCAGAAGCTTGAGAATTGAAAAGTCCCTTAAAATAGATTTTTTGATCAATTTGATTTTCAGAGGAACTAATTTTTAATTTATCAAAATTGACCACGTAATTATACTGCTTACTAACATTATCTACAACATTTTTGTAAAAGTCAAAAAGTATTTCTGCTTTGAAAAGTAAAGCTGAGTTATTCTCTTTATCGAGTCTTTTAGGATCAAGAAAATAGGATAAAAGATAATGTGTTAAATAATAATAATCATTTAAAGAATAACTTACAGAAAAAATTTTTTGACTCTTAACGTGATTTAAATAAGAATTTTGTAAATAATTCATTTGTTCTGATTCAGTTAAACCCAAAAAGGAACAATAAGAATCCTCTATTTCGACTTTGGTTGCAAAAAATTTTACGAATCCAGAAACAAATATCAATGTGATCGTGAATTCTAGTAATTTTGGAAAATATTCTTCTGGAATTTCTTTAGGAACAAATTGGTAAAGGTCTTTTTTGAAAAGTTTTTCAAATTTTGCAATGAACATATTATTTTGGGTTAAAATTTTATTTTCATCAACTAAAATTGATATCAACCTTATGACTAGCATTGGTAAAAAAGTTGGACAAGTCTTCTCCTCTGCTACCTTAATATCAAATGTTAAAATATCTCCCTCTTTATAATTTTTTAACCGTAAAAATAACCCTTCAGACTGATTTTCTATAAATTGAACAAAATCCTTGTTTACAATACCCAGTGCTTGTTTGTTTGACTCCACCATTTTTAAATTGATTCTTTTTTCTGTAAATAAATCCATTGGTTTTTTATTTGTAAATTCATTAATAAACATTTTAAAAGTCTTTTCAATAAGATCATTATTAAAATAATGGTCTGAATACAATAAAAAATAAGTTATTATTTTGTAATCATTTAGACTTTCAAAATATTTCTTAAAATCAGCAACTGATTGAGCATATTTCTTGGATTGGGATTTTTTTCTACCTTTTAATTTAAATTGAAATCGTAAACCAATTTGATTACTATCTACTATAGAGGAATAAGGGCCAGAACGATTATTGAAATTAGCATCAAAAAGTTTTTTTATAGAATCTAAAGATTCTAAATCATAATCATTCTCGTCTAATTCATCGTCATCATCATCAAAAATGTCAGATTCATCATCATCATCATCATCATCATCACCGAAATACTCATCTAAATATAAAATAAACGCAATTTGATGATAACATAAATCGGGATTGAAGGGAAACTTGTTAGCAATTAAAGATGTAGAAACACCAGGTCGACAGGAACATTTAGTAATTAAAGATTCCTTTTTAATTTCTGCTGAGGTTATTATAATATTGGACCTTTCTTGAATCTCACATTCAAGAGTATTGTTTTTGATCTGATAAACATCGATAATATCATCATTTTCTAATATTTCCTCCGCTTTTGATAACTTAGTCTTTGGAAAAACTGCTTTCAATTCATCTAAACCATTACTTATCATGATGCTAATCACTTAGGTAAATTCCTCTTGAATTAAATAATTATATCCCTGTTCAACCAGGAATAATTGTCTATGGCTAGCGTATTCAGCATCAATACTTTCTTTCGTAACTAATGTATAAAAAAAAGATTCTTTTTGATATTCTGGATTAGGGCGTAATATTCTGCCTAATCGTTGAGCTTCTTCCTGTCTTGAACCAAAAGTACCAGATAATTGAATTAAAACATTTGCTTTGGGAAGATTAACAGCGTAGTTAGCAACTTTACTGACAATTAAACATGAAATTTCTCCGGATTCAAATTTATTGTATAATTCAATTCTTTTCGAAGTCGGAGTTTTCCCAGAGATGACAGGTAAAGAATTCAACCGTTTAGAAATAGTAACTAATTGATCAATGTATTGAGCTATTATAAGAACAGAATCATTTCTATGATTTTCTAACAATTTGTCTAGAATATCTAATTTTTTAGGATTTTCGGCAGAAACACGATATTTTATCCTTTTAGGAGCTTCTAAATATTTTAATTTTTGATCTTGATCAAATGGAACCCGAATTTCCTTACAGTATGCTTTTGCTATCCATCCTTGTTGTTCTAAAATTGTCCAAGGAACAGTATAGCGTAGAGGACCTATTAAGCTGAAAACATCATTTTCACGACCATCTTCGCGAATAAGTGTAGCAGTAAGACCCAGTCGTCTGATGCTTTGTAAATTAGCAGTAATTCGAAATATCGGAGCAGGTAAAAGATGCACTTCATCATAAATAATGAGACCCCAGGGTATTTCATTGAAAATATTAAAATGAGGAAAATCGTACTGATCATTATCTGAAACAATTTCTTGACCATTTAAATCAGAATCACTCTCAGAATCATCCATAGCTTTTTCTTTTTTATGATATGTAAGCATTTGATAAGTAGTCAGAGTAAGATGTTTAATTTCTTTCCTATCACTTGAATATTCACCAATAATGGATTTATCAATAGAAGTTTTTTCTAATAATTCATTAATCCATTGTTTTACAGATACTGAATTAGAACAAATTATCAGACAGGCTTGTTTAATTTTAGCAATTACACCTAATCCAATAATGGTTTTTCCTGAGCCACAGGGTAACAAAATAGTTCCAGAACCTCCATCTGGACTACCATCTTGATAAAAACTATCAATAGCCTCACGTTGGTAAGTCCGTAAAGAAAAAGGTTTTTCATCTCGAGAATCATTAAGACCCTTCAATTCTATTTCGATTGCCGATCCTTCTGTATACCCAGCATTATCTTTAATCGGAAAACCAAGATTAACAAGATGTTGTTTAAGTGAACCTCTAAGAGAATATGGAATAAAAGCATATTCGTTGTTGATAAACTCAATATTCTGCGTTTTAAAAAAAGAATCATTTTTCAAATATTCTAATATAGTACTATCGGAGATTCTGAAAATAAGGTTATTTGAATGTATATTCTTTTCTAAGACACAAGATCCATAAGAATTAATAGTTGTCTGAATTTCAAACTGTATAGAAGCTGGTACAGGGAATTTACTGTATTTATTAAGTAAATCTATAATTTCATAAGATTTTTTACCAATACTAGCAGCATTCCATAGTGAAAGTTTAGTAATTAGATAGGTATGATAATATTCTGGAGTTTTTACTAATTCAGCGAAGGAAGTCAATTCTTTTCGCAGATCAGGATAGAATTCACTATTAGATTCAACAAGGATAGTTTTGTCGCTCTGCACAACTAGTATCTTATGATTTTCCATTACTATCACATTCGGATAATAAAAAAACTAATTAATTTAAGAATATATCCGATTAAATTTTTCATACTTAAAAAGAAGTAAAAATTCAAATTTAAATCAATTTCGATATGTTAAGATATAATTTAAAATACTTGTATTACTGAAGTAGTTCATAATTTATTTTTGTGTTTACTACAAACTCAACTTCATATTAACAATTGTTAAGAAAGATCAAATTAAGATTTATTTTTCTCTTTTTGTATTAATTTGACTTAGTTATAAATTTAGTTAATATTTTTGTTTCAAATTGCTAGTTCATATTTCTGGGCTTGATCATTTCTAATTTGGAATAGAAATAATCTAAGTTAATATTCTAGACCGATAAAATTAATGAAAATTAAAATTATTAAAAGAATAATAAAAACCTTTAAAAATATCTCTAACTATAATATATTAAAACAATAGGTTACATAAATGTCTGCTACTGGTTATAAATTTACAATTAAGGTGATTGATATTCAACAGTATCTCTATTAGCAATTTGCAAAACATGATAAAAAGGCAGGTAAATCAAAAACAAGGTCATTTTCTTTAGGAAACATAAAAAATATTAATTTAATAATTACAGAAATTATGTCAAGATCTGAATCATTGTTTATTGGTGAATATGTACTCTACAAATTAGCACAGCAACTCACATTAGACGTTCAATTAAAAAAAGGATTACAGACAAGTGGAGTGCCTACAAATTTGGTTAATTATTTTTATTTTCTTATAAACATGCGTATAGTAAGACCATTTAGCAAAAATGGTTTAGCCAGATATTATACGCACTCATATTTTAAAATCTTAGAAAAAGAACCTCATGTCAACAAGTTTTATGAGTCCATGGCTCTAATCGTCAATCACGAGAAAGTTTTTAGCCAATTATCGCAGTTTTTGGTAAAAAAATTGAATTATTCTCTCGAGAATATGTATTACGATACCACAACCATTCATTTTTTCTCAAAAATTGATGATTTACGAAAAAAAGGATATAGTAAGACTGGTCCACGTGGTGCACCTCTTGTGAAATTAGCTTTAACGTGTACTGAGGAGTATTTGCCTGTGTCTTACTCAGTTCATCCTGGTAATATTCCAGACGTTGATTGTTTTAAAGCATATCTTGCTAATAACTCGGATGACCTTATGAAAGGTAATAAGATCTTATTTTTTGATGCAGGTTGTTATTCATTTGATATTATCACTGATCTAGACCAAAAGGGACTACTCTATGTGGCTAGTGCTGATATTACCTCATATTCTTTAAAAGGTCCTGTACTGAAACTGACAATCAATGAACAAGAGTGGCAAGTTCAAGAAGCATTATTTAAGAACCATCGTGTTATTACTGGATATAATACGAATCATCACTTGAAAGCTAGGCAAAAAATTGATAATAATATTACACGAGTAAAAGAATATGTAACAAAAGTCGAGGGGAGGGACCAAAAGAGTAAACTTAATAAAATAGAAAGTCTCATTAGCTCTTTAAAGCTCAAAAAGGTTCTCACTGTTCTAGATAAAAAAGATTCCTTTGAAATTGAGGTACATGAAGACAAATTAGAAAAAAAGAAAGAACAAGCGAAATTATTGGTACTGATGACCAATCGTGAAGGAAACACAGAATTTATTCTTTCCGAATATCTTCGTCGGGGGGAAGTGGAGAGAGCATATCATTATATTAAATCTCCTTTAGAGGTACAACCAGTCAATCATGAGAAAAATAGTCGAATTCACACTCATATTTTTCTAGTTATGATGGGATATCTTCATCTGACTGCTCTTCGTTTATACTTGAAACAGCAATACCAAATTCACCTCACACTTGACCAGCTCATTGAGGATTTGCGATTTGCGACCTGCTTAGCATTAGAACCTAAAACGGACATAATTATGACATATACTGGTAAACAGGTTTCTTGGATCAATACACTCATTAATGATTGGAATTTACCATTTTTAAAGAAAGATAATGACATATTCAACTTAGAAAAGGGCAATTAAATGATGTGTCTATATAAAATCAATAGTTTACCCTCTAATTTCTCATTGGAAGAAGTAGATGGGTTAGGAGAAAACAACTTAACTAAGAAAAATTAATCTTATTTAGTTTAGTATGGCAAAGTACGCTGGTATAAGTTTGATTCAAAAACAAATATACATCAATTACTAATACCATGTACATTTTGATTCATATGCTAGAATCAAAGATCCTTTCTGGTCAGAAAATTTTCAACTAGAATGAAGTTGAGTACAAAATGAATTTTAATAGAAAAACAGGTTGATATTGAATAAAAGAACTTTATCATTGAGACTTTAATTCTGAATGAAGGAATGGGTTTACTATATCCTTTAAAGACTTTTTATGATAAAAAAAATCTCAAAAATCAATCCGAACAAGGAAAACAAAAAAATTTGCCTTAACATTTTTATTAAGTCATTATTATTAAGAAGTAGTTATTAATTCAAAAAAATAATTGCTATATCGATATCACTTGTGAAATTATCATTTTTAGAAGCTGTTGAGCCAAAAAAAATAACTCCTTTAACTGATATTATTGTTTTTAATTCAAAAACACATTCATTTAGAGATTTTTCTCTTTATTTATAAATTGAGATCATTACATTTGTACTGTCCCTGTAAAACCCATAGGTTAAGTGGTTTCTTCAAGTAATTTGATTACAAATCCAAATGGTTTTCTGTATTTTAGAAGATTATTAGATTAAAATCAACAGTGTCAAGTATATTAATTCAATTTGCGATTCACAAGTAAGCCTCAATTTAAAATAAAATGACAAAATTTTCTTTTGCACTATTTATATTCCTCACTTAACAGGATATTTAGTAAATTAATTTAAATCGGCTTGAATTTTAATTTGGTGTATTTTTTTTTATTTTTAGCAAAAATTATTATTATTAACGACAAAATTTCTTAATCTTATAAAAATAACGACATTTTAAATTATATATTTTACCTTTCCAATTAATAAAATCTTATAGATTTCGGTATAGCCCATAGGTTTTAACAGGCAAAAAAAATTCTTCTTTTATTTCTTCATCAAATAAAAATGGATTAATGAAACTTGATAAGTGATTCTGAAATTATTATTGGAATTGATTTTGGTACAACTAATTGCAAAATATCATTTTTTAACAAAGATACAAAAAAGATTGAAATGATCACAAATGAAGATGGAGAATCAATTTTTCCCTCAATAGTACATATCAAAAATTTTGATTCATGTGTGGATTATAAACTACCTTTTGATAATAGATTTATTATTGGAACCCAAGCGAGATCATTTCTATTATCTGAACCTGAAAAAACCTTTTATTCAATAAAACGCAGGCTAGGGTCAAATGACGCTTTATTTAAAATTCATTTAGATGAATTTGGATCTGAATTTATTGCTTCTTTGATATTCTACAAACTTAAGAAAATTGCAGAATCCTATTTTAACCAATCTGTTAGTTATTGTGTCCTAACTGTTCCAGCAAACTATAATGATAATCAAAGACAATCAATAAAAGATGCAGCCGAAATCTCTGGTTTAAAGGTAATTCATTTAATCAATGAACCGACCGCTGCAGCTTTGGCTTATCATAATACTGTTAATAACATGGAAAATAATAACAAAAATCCTATGCAAAGTGAAAAAAGAGTGCTTATCTATGATTTTGGTGGAGGCACTTTTGATGTCAGCCTTCTAACAATTGTTGATAATTTTTATGATATTGAAGCGACAAGTGGTATCAATCATTGTGGAGGGGATGATATTGATCAATTATTAATAGATCGAGTATTAAATGAATTAAAAAAAATTTCTAACATTGAAATACCAAATACATTTCAATTTAAAAATTATTTAAGAGATGAATGTGAAAAAGCAAAAATAAAACTATCCACGGAAGAAAAAGTATCAATACATTTTCCATTTTTGAAAGACAAGCAAGGAGAAATTTTAAGTCCACAGATAGAAATCGATAGAGAAAATTTTAATAATTTAGCGATTACTATTATATCTAAGACACTTGAACCCATTCAAGAGGTATTATCTTTATCTGGTTATGACAAAGAAAGTATTGATAAAATACTCCTTGTTGGAGGGACTTCGAATATTCCTTTAGTTAAAAATGTTTTAGCAAATGAATTTCCAATCGATAAAATAAACATGGAATTCAACCCTTTTTTTGTTGTCTCTATGGGTGCAGCTATGTATACGACAAACCAATCTACTGATGAACAATGTAGCATTGATATTTCAGATATTTCTTCTCATTCTTATGGTATAGAGGTAATTGATCAATCATTTGAAAATTTATCCGTCACTAAAATTATTGAGAAAAATGATAAACTACCAATAAAAAGGAAAGGAGGTCCTTTTACTAATGCTATTGATTTTACCAATCAAGTTGCATTTAAAATATACCAAGGTGAAAAAACGTCACCAAATGAAAATTACTTTTTAGGTGAGTTGTTAGTAAACATTCCACCTAGACTTTCAGGTGAAATCCAATTCATGGTTGAATTAGGCTTAGGTCAAAAATTTGGTTTGCTGGAAATGATTGCGAAAGAAATAGGAACAGAAAAAACCTATAATACAACATTTATAACTAATGGTTCATTATCCTTTAAAAAAAAGATCTTTTATTCGAAAATTTTGAAAAATAATTTATTACTGATTGAAATATGTAATAATCATGACCAAATCAATCATACAATTCAAATGCAATCAGAATCATCAGTTCAACAAGTAATTAACCAAATTCAAACCTTTATTCCCCAAACAGCTAGTAGTGATATACAACTTCAGTTCCAAGGTAAAAGACTTAGAAAATCACAAATTCTCGAAGATATTATCAAAACAGTTGATAACTCTGACAAATCTCTTTTTAATAATGAAATGATTGATAAAGTAAATTTTCAGGACGAATTCAATATTTTTCCTACCATTAAATTTGATTTAATTATGAATGATTAAATGAATAAAGAGGAATTCATAGATTTTGCAAATAAACTACCAGGAAATAGAAAACATTCAAAATGAAATGGAAAAACAATATAAGCATATTTATTCATGGTTTTTCGCTCATGACCCATATAGTGTCTTTTATTTGAAAAAATCAGATAGGAATAAATATTATTTATCAGTTAGCAAATTTAATAAAATCCAAAATAAACTACAAAGAATAAATGATTCACACCCAGATTGGGAACACGATTATTTGCATGGTCTACCAACTTATTATAAGTTATTTAATGTCCAACCAAATAAAGTAGATCCAATTAAAATTAATCTCACCAAAACAATTTTGCAAGATTTTAACCTTATTAGTAATGAACAAATTGAAAAGATTTCAAATATTCTCCTTGATAAGACTTCAGAACAGCTATATTATGATTTCATATGGTGTATAAGACAAATACTATGTAATATTGATGATGATGAATTTGATATAACAGAGAACCATAGAAATGACGATGTTGAAGAATTCAATAATCAAATAAAAGATAATATAATACAAAGATTTTATGGTTCATTTTCACTTATTCAATTATCAGGAATTCCTTCATTATATACTTTGATAGATTTAAAACAAACCGGATCAACTATCGAAACAATAAAAAAACAATTAGAAAAAATTGATTCTCCATCAAAAGAATATCAGAGCCTTTATACATTAATAGGATCTATCTTAACAAATAAATTTATTAAAGAACAATATGATAAGACCGAATGCATGAATCGCAATGCTGATACATTTACAGAACAAAAAATTTATTTGATTCAAAGTATTAGAAAAAATTATTTTATTGATCTTGACAAATTTTATCCATTATATAATGAAATACTAAAAATGGTTTTATCATTAGATATAAAAAAAATTAAATCTATAACCATATCTGTTATTATTGATTGGCTACAAACCATTGATGAGGGTAAAGATTATTTTAAACTTTTAGGATTAAAACCGGATTATGTGGAAGATAATTTCGAGAGTGAATTAAGAAAAAAATTTAGAGAAAAAGAAAGAACACCTGAAATAAATAGAGCTTACGGAGTTTTAAAAAATTATTCGAAACGTAAAGATTATATTTGGTTTATGAACAATTATCAGTTCTTAAAATTGTATCTTATTTTAACTAAACCAATCCAAGGTTCTTTCGATAATATCAATTTTAAGGAACAAGACATACAATATATTGAAATAATGGATAAAATTTGTCAAGATCAATAAAATAATTTTTTCTAATACTTTGAATCAAATAAATTTTTTGTTCTGTAAATGTATCAGCATTGCGATTCA
>DAHXPE010000489.1 GCA_027364495.1 Candidatus Heimdallarchaeota archaeon
TCAAATTTTGTACTTTCGAAATTGAGTTAGTTTTAATAAGAGATTTTATTCTTTTATAATAAAAATACAGATTTATATAAAAATTCTTAAATTTATAAAACTTTTACATTCTTTTTTTGCAGATAAAAGAAATTAGTTCTCATTTTCGTTCTCTTTGAGCAATAAAGCTCAAAATTAGGTTTACCTAATAGAATTTCACGAGTAAGCATTAGGTACTAATTTTGAGAGGTTAAACTACTTGCATAGAAAAATTTAAAACTTTAAAAACGTGTTTATTGAAAAAGTGAGCAAATTAAAAATTGCTACTCAGAGCAATCTTGGAAAATTTACCATTTTAAATTTTATACACTAAAATAGTCAAGTTGCAAAAAACAATTTGCTCTATTATTAAGTAAAATTAGGTAAATTCTAGTCATCAATATTTTAAAATAAAAAGAAATGAAATTTATCTTGAGTTTTCTTTAAAATATACAACTTATTATATAAATCTTAGAGGAAATAATATGGACGCACTTCTACTTGCGAGGATTCAATTCGCTTTTACTATAGGATTTCATTGGCTATTTCCATCTTTGACTGTAGGCTTTTCATGGCTGAACGTCTGGTTTATGACTAAATATTTAAGGTCAGGATCAGAAGAAGATGGAAAAGTAGTGAGATTTTGGTTAAAACTTTTTACTATAACATTTGCCGTTGGTGTCGCTACGGGACTTACCATGGCATTGCAATTCGGTACAAATTGGGCAAGCTATTCTGCTACTGTTGGTGATGTTATTGGTCCAGCTTTAGCAGCTGAGGTAATATTGGCATTTTTTCTGGAGAGTACATTTCTTGGAGTGCTATTATTCGGTTGGAATAAGGTTTCCAAACGTGTTTTATGGGTTTCAACATTTCTCGTTGCTTTGGGAACATTAATTTCTGCTCTTTGGATTATAACAGTTGATTCATGGATGCAAACGCCTCCTGTCGATTCATATAAAGTTCAATCAAATGGTCAAATTGTTCTAATTAATTTTGTTTCTGCTTTTTTAAATCCATCAAACGGAATTCGTTTCTTACACACAGTCACTGCTAGCTTTATGGTTGCTGCATTTTTCGTTTTCGGAATAAGTGCTTACTATCATCTTAGAAACAAAAATGATTATTTAGTGAGATTTTCATTAAAAACTGCAATGACAGTAATTTTCTTTGGATCGTTACTATTACTACTATTTGGGCACATCGCAGCTGGGATTGTTGCCAACACCCAACCTGAAAAATTTGCTGTTTATGAATTAATTCAAAACACTAGCAATCACGAATCTTTCCCTGCCCTAGCCATTATAGATCCTTTTGATGGAAAAATTTTATTAATATTGTATGTTCCTTTCTTTAATTTGGGTCAACTTATGTTCCAGGGAGCAAATCGTACCTATCAAGGTATGAGCAGTTATAACCCTTCATTGTTACCTCCCATTTCAATTACAGTATATGCTTTTCATATAATGATTTTTTTAGGCTTATATTTCATTGCTTTTGGCATTATAGGTGCATTTCTTATGTATAAAGGACGAGTCTATAAAAATACAGCTTATAATAAAATTTATCTCTTTATTGCTATTCTATCGATTCCACTTCCTTTCATCGCATCTGAACTCGGTTGGGCTGCAACTGAAATCGGAAGGCAACCATGGATTGTTTATGGTGTACTTAAAACCTCAAATGCTATTTCAGTTAATGTTCCAGAATTACAGTTACTCTTATCTGTTGTTGGATTTATGATGCTCTATTCTCTACTCTTCTTATTCTGGATACTCATGCTTCTTAAAACAATCAAAAATGGTCCTGAGGCAGTTACATTTGGTGCAGAGATTGAAAAATCAGAAAACAAATCGGATAAGACAGATGCAATAAAATCATCCACTGGTAAAAAAGAACCAATTGGAGCTGACTGAATATGGAAGCCACAATATTAGAATTAACTTGGTTTATTATTCTAGGCGTTGCCACAGCTCTTTATGCTATACTTGATGGGTTCGATTTAGGAGCCGGCATTCTATATCTTTTTACTACTTCTGATGATGAACGATCACAAATAAGATATGCTATTGGTCCAGTATGGGATGGTAATGAAGTTTGGTTAATAGCTGTTGGTGGTGGAATGTTTGCAGCTTTCCCACTGGCTTATGCAACTATCTTCAGTAGTATGTATTTTGCTGTCATGCTTCTTATCTGGTCCTTAATTTTGCGTGCCGTTTCATTCGAATTTAGAACTCAATATGACTTTAAAGTTTGGAAAAAAATCTGGGATGGTATTTTTATTATTGCAAGTTTCTTACCAGCATTATTACTTGGTGTCGCGGTCGGAAATATTCTTACCGGTCTAAATCTTGATGTAGCTCATTATTATACTGGAACTTTTTTTGACCTGTTAAATCCTTTTGCTGTCATTGTTGGACTATTAGTCGTGTTTGTTTTCATAACACATGGAGCGTCTTATCTAGTTGTCAGGACTGAAGGAGCTTTAGAAGAAAAAATGAATAGATTATTACATTATTCGTGGATAATTTATCTTGTTCTATTTTTTGTTGTCAATATAGCTATGATCTTAACCGAAAGTCAGTTATTGTATAATTTCAATACCACCATAATTGCCTGGATAATTCCAATCCTTTCATTAATATTAATATTAGGTATCTATTATTTTAATAATAAGAAGCAGTATCTTTATTCTTTTTTTTCATCAGTTGGAGCTATTCTTTTTCTAGTACTTTCTATTGGAATTGCAATTTATCCAAATATTGTACCTGCCGTTAATGAAAACTATTCAATAACTCTTAGCATGGCTGGTGCTTCTGAGACAGCCTTAGGAGTGATGATGATAATAGCAGGAATTGGATTACCACTTGTTCTTATTTATACATTTTTAATTTATAGAATCTTTGTATTCCATAAAGTCTTCCAAATTTCTAACTATTAATTAAGAAATAAATTCAAATTTTCTAATTTTTTCTTATTTCATTCAAAGATATTTCTTGATTTTTCAAATAAATTACTATTTTTATAAATTTAATTCTCAATATGTATAATAAATATTAAGAAAAAACAGTAACCGTTATTATTAATGAAATATCAATTTCTGAATTCATTATCTAAATTCCATTGATATCCATATCAACCTATTTTTTTAGCTATTAAATTTCTATCAAGAAATATTTTCAGTAATTTTAGAAAATTCATACAAAATTCCTCTTTTTCCAATAAAAACTATTCTGTGAGCAAAACGATGCTTTTTGAAAATATTTAATAACAATTCTTCATTAAAATCCGGTCTTTTTTGCTGGGAATCAGGAAATTCAATAACAAAAATTTTGCCAGTATCTTTTAAAATTGAAAAAAACTTTTGAATTGATGGTTCAAGAGAATTTTTCTTTACATGATGTAAAACCCAAGTAGCAACTATGTAATCAAATGAATTGCTAAGTAATTCCATTTCAGAAATTTCACCAAGTAGGAATTTCACATTAGAATAATTTTTCAACTTTTTCTTTGTCCGATTTAAAAATTTCTCATTTACATCAACACAAGTCAATTGACCTTGGTTTTGCAAAACAGTAGCTAATTTCTTAGCTAAAGAACCTACCCCAGAACCAAATTCCATAATTGTTTCGGAACCAGTCAATTCTAATTCCTTAATCAATTTTTTATATGGTTTTCTTGTTAAGAAATAACTATGAATGGAATAAAACCACAAAAAAAGAGAAGAAGGATTTTCAAAATGATTTGCATGTGAATCTGACATTTTAAAAACTCCTAGATTCCTGTAATAAGGTTTCTATTTCAATAGTTGATTCAGAAGAGAACAATTGTGAAACAGGACATTTATTTGTTTCATTTGCTAAGAATGAAAATTCTTCTTTCGTTATTTTCGGTACATATCCAACAACATCAAATTTAGTTTTTATAATCAAAGGTTAGGACTTTCCTGATGTTAATAATATTTGAACATAACTTCTAATGTTTCAGCAAGTGGACCTTTTCTTTCTAAAATTTCTGGAAATTGCATAATGAAACTCCCTGCAAGGGCTGATTCAAGTAATTTTTATGGATTAGTTGACAAATTTTTTTTCGACAACCTTGATTTAAAATCAATTGAGCTCTTCAAGGCTCCACTTTCAACTTCCAGCTCTCATGAACTTTTTTTCAGACCACCTTTCCATTTTCTTTTTGCAATTCTTGTATGGG
>DAHXPE010000502.1 GCA_027364495.1 Candidatus Heimdallarchaeota archaeon
CTTCTTATTCATTTTTTCAAAGTTATTTAATCTTAGTGGAACATTTTTCTTTCTTTTCAATTCATACAAACTAATTTTTTCAAATAATACTTCATTCATCCACAAAATTATAGGAAAAGCGATTCTTATGTTTGGTCTACACTTTTAGATAGAGTTGAGAAGAATGTCATTCCGAGATCCCAGTTGGAACACTTTGATTTAGAAGGCTCTTTTTATGATTGGACAATCCCTAAAAGACCAGAACCTATGATTGTTCTAGTCATTTTAGAAGATCTACAAGATTGTTTTGCTATTTTTAGACTTTTATTAAGTATTTTTAATCAACAGTTTGAAAACTATGGAATTATTATTATTAACAACTACCCTGATCTTGCTTATGACAGAATGCTTTGGAATGTACTGAAAACGAATCAAAACATTACCTATATTCATAATAAGTCCAGGATGACAAATTCGGAATCAATATTTCTGGGAATCCATTATTTTATAACTAATTTTGAATCTATTATCGTATTATTAAACCCTAAAGATTATTTATTAGGTAATAATGCTTTATTTGAAATTCTAGAAAGAATGAATATGTATGATTCTGATATCCTTATAGGAAAGCAGTATTATTCAAAGAATATTTCAGATAATGGTATAATTTCTTTTGATTTTACTGAAACAAGAAAATATGAAAGTAACCTTTATCAGAACCCTAAAGCCTTCAGAAAAGTATTATTTGAAAAAATTAGTTTGTATGAATTGAAAAGAAAGAAAAATGTTCCACTAAGATTAAATAACTTTGAAAAAATGAATAAGAAGTATGAATGGTATATTGATCCAGAATTTGTTACATTATTTACGCAATTGATAGAAATCGCAGATAATCCAATTAGATTTGATTTTTACAACCTAGTAATAGACAATCGAGAAATTAATCAAAATCAACTGAATGAAAGTTTAGAATTTCTTAAATCTAAACCAAAAAATATCTCTTTTCGGAATATAAAAGATGGAAGGATTGATTTTCAGCCAAACATGAATAAAATTGAAATTGATATAACCTATGATTGTAATTTAAAGTGCATTAGCTGTAATAGATCCTGTACTCAAGCTGCTTCAAAGTCTGACTACATGTCAGTCAATCAAATTAAGGAGTTCATTCACGAGAGCATTGAGATGAATAAGAAATGGGAATTAATAAATATTTTAGGCGGAGAACCTACACTTCATCCTCAGTTTAATGAGATTGTAACATTCATAATAAAGGAGTATGTAGAAAAATATTCGCCGAAAACAACCATTCAGATAACCAGCAATGGACTTTCTAAAGAAACAAAAGAAAAATTGTCTTTACTACCAAAATCTGATAATATAGTTTTAGACAAATATTCTTTCAAACAATCAAGAACAAACATATATTTCACACCATTCTCTGTCGCACCAATTGACCTAGATGAGTTGAAAGGAGCAGATTTTAAACAGGGGTGTTGGGTAACTAGTTATTGTGGAATAGGACTAAATAAGTATGGATTCTATCCCTGTGGTATTGCTGGATCAATTGACCGTGTCCTAGGGAATGACGTAGGTATAAAGAGTCTTAAAACACTTTCTAATGAAAATCTCAAGGACCTTTTATCAGAATTTTGCAGATTATGTGGTAATTTTGTGGATTACAACAGTAACAAAGGCGATTTTATACCTAGAAGTGAGAAAGGTAATTTTACCAATGATCTAACAACTGATTTTTGGGTTGATGCATATCTAAATTTCCACAAAAATAAACCTCAACTATCTTCTATATATACCAAGAAAGAGGAAAACGAAAAATAAGAGAAACATTAGGTCTAAAGATCTATAAGAAAATAATTTCGAACCCGTTCTTTAAATAATACTTGCTCTTTTTCCGTCATTGAAGATTTATATTTTTGGTAAAATAATTGTAATCCCTTTTCCTTTAGGGTTGTTTTTGCTGTACTTAACCTGTTGTAGTCGTCCATAGCCCAGTGATGTACAAGGTGTCGATTTAGATATCCAATTTTAATATCAGTTACTTCTAATAACCTGATGCAAATATCTCGATCTGTACTACTAATCAAATACTCATCAAATCCATTTATTTTTACCATTAATGACAATTTAAGAAAAAGATTAGAACCTTGAACATTTGGATTTCCAATAAAAATCATAGAACGAGTTATTTCATTGGGTATAGGCATATTCCAGCCATTAGGATTTTTCTTATCATATCGTACAATACCAGAAATAATCCAATCGTAATTCCCATCAAGTGCAATTTTTGAACATTCTTGAATATAAGTTGGATCCCACCAATCATCATCATCTAAAAAAGCTATAAAATAATTTTCAACATTAATAATCATTTTTTTAATAACTTCTAATCCAGAATTAACTGCACCTGACAATGATCTGGTCCTATCATTTATTTTTTCAATTATTAATAGTTCAGGTTTAAAGGATTCAACTACTTTTTGCGTTTCTTTTACATATGGTTCGTCTGAATCATTAACAACTACTATTAGACTAGGAAGACACTTTTGATCATTAACTGACTTAAGAGCTCTCTCTAATAATGATGGTCGATTCTTTGTTGGTATTAAAACAATTACGTTGTTAGAGGAAAAGTTTTTCACCTATTATATTGATGAATTTAATAGTTATTTTTGAAAGCCTATTAACATTAAAAATCTCTTTAACTTTAAATTAATGTCCCTTTAGTATTACTTAAGATAATATTTTAAAAAGAATTCATTTAAAACCCTTAAAAATCGAATAATTTGATTCAAAAAATATAAAATCTGCATTATTGATCTAATTTTAGGAGAATCTTTATTTGGGTGAACTCAAAATCTTAATAACTGGCGGAATGGGCTTAATTGGTTCAGAATTCATTAAAGAGTTTTTCCCATATTATAATATTATTGTGATTGATAGTCGAAAGAACATTTTTAATGAAGGAATCAAGATAACTTATATTCAAGATTCAATTAATAATATCAGTAAATACAAGAATGCTTTAGCAAATTTAGACGGTGTGATTCATTTAGCAGCAAAATCTAGAGTATTAGATGGCGAACTTGAACCATTGGAAACATGGGAAACAAATGTTTTAGGAACTCAAAAAATAATTGAATTTCTTTATGAATCAGAAACAAGACCATGGATTATATATGGAAGTAGCAGAGAAGTGTATGGAGTACAAAAATCATTACCGGTTAAAGAAAATGCTTCAAAAAAACCAATGAATAGATACGCAATTTCAAAATTTGCAGCTGAACACTTATTAAGCGAATATTCGAAAAATAATAGATCTTCAGTCTTTATAATGCGATTTTCGAATGTTTACGGTTCAACAAACGATTATAGTGATAGAGTTATACCAATTTTTGTAAAAAATGCTATTTTGAATAAAAATTTAATAATAGAGGGAAAAAATAACCTTTTTGATTTCACTTTTGTAAAAGACGTTGTATTTGCACTCTCAAATGCTATAAGAAATTTATCAAATCGTGAGGTAAATACCTCTCTATGTAATGACTACAATATTTGTTTCGGAGAAGGAAAATCTCTGGATGAACTTGCAGGAATAATATTATCGATAATTCCTTCAAGTTCGAAAAAGGAATATCGTAAATCTCGGGATTTCGATGTTCAAAAATTCATAGGATCTAATCAAAAAGCAAAAAAAGAGATAGAATTTAACCCTTTAATTAATTTAGAAGAGGGATTAAAGTTATACATCGATTTAATAATAAATAAATCATCTTGATGAACGATTAAACGTTAATTTAACAAAGGTAGAAGATTTGTCTAAAATGGATAAACGAATAATTATATTGGGATTTGGATTTGTTGGAAAATTTATGAAAAGAACTTTCCAAAACGCTGATTTTTTTGATATCGAGGAAGGTTTAGTTCTTCATAATGGAAATATTATCAAAAATGATAATATACGAGAATATTTGAATGCATTAAATGAAAATTGGGATTTAGGAATTATATGTGTTCCCACACCATCATTAAAAGATGGTGGTTGTGATACATCTCAAGTAGAAAAAAGTGTTGAATTCTGGAAAGATAAAGTTTCTAATTTTTTAATAAAATCAACAATAGAAGTTGGTTTCACTGAAAAACTCATAAAAAAGTATAATAAGCCTATTGTATTTTCTCCTGAATATATTGGAGAAACAACAAATCACCCAATGTTAAATCTTGACTCTAAAAAGAAATTCATAATTTTTGGAGGAACTAAAGAAAATATTGATAGAGTTTTTGAAATTTACAAATATTACATAAATGCTGAGGTTAAAATTTATCGAGTTGAATCAAATGTAGCAGAATTATGTAAATATATGGAAAATTCCTTTTTTGCTATGAAAGTAATTTTTTGTAATGAATTTTTTGAAATAGCAAAGGCTTTTAACATAAATTATGAGGATTTAAGGGATGTTTGGCTTGCTGATTATAGAATTGGTAGAAGTCATACCCTGGTTTATAACGAAAAAAGAGGATTTTCTGGAAAATGCCTACCAAAGGACATGAAAGCTATAATAAAGTCATCTGAGTCAGTAAATTATTCTCCTGAAATTCTAAAATCTATTTTGAAGCGAAATGAGTATTTTTTGAATATAAATAATAACTAACAAAAAAAAACATGGTTATTTATATGCTCAGTTTGAAATAACTATCCCAATAATTTATATTCTTATTATTTGAAATAAATAGCAATTATCCCAGTTGAATTCATCCTTCATGATTGGTGTGATACGTTTAGGCATTATCCACTCAGTCACAACGTTTTGCATAGTGGGTTGAAGAAGATTAATAGTTTCTTGTGAAATATTGTGAAATTGTTCTCATTTAAGGTAAAATAGTTAATTTTACATAATATATTATAAGACAAAAATAGGTTTTACTTTTAAATTCAATATTTTTTGCTATTGACCCAACTTTAAAAAATGAAAATTGAACATATTGTAAATTTTCATTATTTTAGAAATAATAAATAAATTTTAATTGAATTTTTCATTCTAATATAATTATTTCTATATATTGCAAATAAATCTTATACAACTTGATAATAAGAATTTAAAGCTTTTATTAACTGATGTTAGTTTGCTAGAAAGGAGGATATGACAAAAGAATGACTAATAATTGATAAAATTTCATCAATGGTCTTTAGTAAAAGAAAATTGAGGTTTTATCTCAGTTTTAATTGGAATATTC
>DAHXPE010000248.1 GCA_027364495.1 Candidatus Heimdallarchaeota archaeon
CAATTGCCTTAATATTTTTTAGATCCCAAAGATATGTCTTTAGTAATCATGAAATGATATATTCATTAAAGTCTTATTTTGGTTTCCAAATAAAACATTATCTTTTAATTCTCACTAAAAAATAGATTTAAAATGACTTCAATGATGTTGAACATCAAAAATGGATTCCTATTCTTTAAGATTAAGATTAATATTGTGTTGAAAAATTATTTAACACATTTTCGAGAATAATAAACTATTACTGCTGATGATACAAAGCCATTTTTGTTTAATTATTAATTCAAATCGGACCTTTTTACCAATAAAATAGGATGTTAAAGCTCCTAAATCAGCATTTCCAACATGGATTAGAAAAATAGAATATTTGTTTTTTGAATAAAATTTTTAAATACCCATAATGTTTATTAGAGTAATAGTTAGTTTTGAAAGTTATAATATTATGAATGATTCCAACGATCCAAATGAACTTGATGTTTTTGAACAACCCAAAGAAACTGGTGAATTTTACCCTGTTTTTCCTATATCAAATGCGGTTTTTTTTCCTAAAACAGTAATTCCTCTCCATATTTTTGAACCCCGATATAAAAAAATGATTGCTGAGGTGAAAAATTTTGGAAACAAAAAGTTTGCTTTAACAGGACTCGTTACATCAGTAAATCCAATTCGTTCTAAACCGGAAGAACTTGGAGTACTAGTTGAAATCCTAGAAGAGGAAGAATTACCTGATGGTAGGTTTAGCATAGTTGTTCTTATTTTAGAGAGGGTTAAAATATTAGATTATTTTAGACCTTATGATTTATTTTCAGATGATTATGCTCTTGGGGAAATTGTTTCAATTCCAGAAGAACCAATTGATTCTAATAGTGTTGAATGGATCGAATTAAGAAAAAATCTCTTCATGGAATTTAAAAGTCATTTTGAACGTATAACAAAAAGGACTTTAAATTTGACTGAGGAATCCATTGCTGAAACATTCACCCCAGAAGAATCAATAAATACTGTATGTAATATTACTCTTTTAAATTATCAAGAAAAACAATCTCTTCTGTACTTAAATTCAATCTATGAAAGAGGAAAACGCATTCTTGAAATTTATAGAAACTTCAATCAAAAACAACGAAATTTGTGAAAGAAAAAAAAATAATGATTGAGACGAGTCTTTTTTATTTAATATCAAAATTACCGACAATTATCAATTCATTTAAAAGAATATTAGAAAACGACAAAGATTATCAGTATGTTGCAGAATTAAAAGATTAATTAAATTTTGAAACTAAATAAAGTCCAGTTATTAAAGAAGGTGAAATTCTTGGGGTTAATGGTGGTTCTACAGATATTTCTGGGTAGAATACTTGTCAAAGAATCTCAAAAGTGAAAAAAATTTTTAATTAAATATTGTACCAATCAATTGGTCTAAGTATTCTTGTAGAGCTGGATCTTGATCTCCTATGGAAGATATTCTATCCCAATTTTCTCTTGTTAGACCATAGCTTTGTAATCTTTCTTGTAAAATCAAAATCCAATTTCGCATTCCATCTTGATAATTAGGTGCTTTATTTAAAATTATTCTGAATTCTAAAGATAGTTGTAAATAAACCTTTTGCTCAGTGATTGGTAATATTGAATTTGATACACCTTGAGGAAAGAGAAATTCTAAAGGTAAATCTGTATACAGCCGTATAGAATTTTTTGTTTGAGGAGCTGTGTTTTGATTTGAATAATTGCTTGGCGGTGGATTGTAATCTTGTTGAATTTCATTCGAAAATAATGATCTATAATCACCTTCTGTTCGGTCTGATAGACTATCCTCGTTGCCACAATGAGGACAGGGATGTCCCTTTTCAAGTTTTCCAGTCACATAATTATGACATTTTTTGCAAACAGGCATTGATTCTTTTCGTCTTAGTTTTTTTTTTAAAAATATTAGGTGTTAACAATTAACTTTCTTATTTTTTTAAATTTTTTTGCTATGTTTTGTGTGTAAAACTAATCTCAAAATTATTTTTTTTAAAAAATTACCGTTTTTTATGCTTATACCCTTTAGTGTAAACAGGTGCACTTTCAGGTAAGAATTCGAACAGTTCTTTTCTACTAACTTCCAATAATTCAATTTTTTTACCTAAGAGTTCTGCATAACAACGTATTTGTATACCCGATTCCTTAATATAATCAATTTCATCAGCAATTAAATCAGTCCAATTTTTAGATCTGAGCAAATGGTGTTCTATTGTTAAATATTTTATATTAGTTTGATCAATGACTTTTTTGATATTTTCTTTGAATGCTGGTAACTGTTCTTTCATTGGCCCATCCATTATCAGAATATCAGGCTGTTCTGAGAGAATCCAATTGACATGCTCTTCTAACGGGATTCCAACCACATCGCCTGTATAACAAAACTTTGTATCTTTATAGGTAATGCTACAGCCAACAACATACCCAAGAGGAGATTTTTCACCATGAGACAAAATAGGAGATCCTTTTATCACAAATTCATCAGTCTGAAAGGATGAATTTTCAGCTGGAAAAAAATCTTGTTTTAATTTTTTTAGCGCAATTGTAAATTTCCTAGCTCGGCGGGTTTGATTTCTATTTAAATTTCCTTTCGGATCTTTAATAAAAAAGGGTGCTATTGGAAAATCTTGCAATTGAGGATCCCAGTGATGCATAACCTTGCTTATTTTAACTGCTTCATTTATTTTCGGAAAATGATCATAATGATAATGACTAACCCAAAAACCAGCAACTGGTAATTCTTTCATAACTTGCAATATTGTTGCTCTGTGTTCATTTCGACGGTTCAGTTCCATTGAATGAGGGGGAAGATCATATCTTCTAGGAGCAACATCAACACCTGGATCAATAATAAATTGAGTATTTTTACCCTGAATCGTAATCGCCGAGCTTCTAGTTCCTAACGATTCGCCTGCTAACGGAATTAAATTTAAATCTAGTAAATGCACCACAGTAAGCACTCTAATTCAATTTTACTTTTTTTAATATTATAAGACTAATTTTTTGATTTTTCCTTGAGTCGAAATTGATGAAATAATTTCATATATACTTTTTAGCATTAATGACAACATAAAATTTATGTATAAATAAAAATTTTTGTTAAATCAAAACTTGCTGATAGTATTGAATTTTTTGAAGCTTAGTTATCAAATTGGTGGTACATATGATCTGTTTTTAGGAATTGGAGTCCTTTTCTTAAGAAATTATTTGTTGACTTTTATTCATCAGAAAATTCCGGATATTCCACAAATAGCCGACGCATTAGGTCTTTTTCTACTAGCGTACGGTACTCTTCTTATTGACGAATCACGAAAACATGACATGAGAGTAAATATTGGTCTAACTTCAGCATCTGTTAGGATAGTATTTTTTATATCAATAATTTTATACCTGTTATTTTCATCTGTTGAATTTCTATACGTAGTATTCGCCTGTACAGATTTTCTAACGGGCTTATTTATCTTGTATGGTGTTTTTTCAATCAATCGTCCCCATTAGATTATTTTTAACAAAGTTTATTAGATTTTCAGGTTTTTTATCAAGAAAAAAATCAAAGCCAAGATCTTTAGTCAATTCAGGTGAAATATTACTAGATGTAAAGGCAATTATTTTGCTTTTTAATCGACGTTTTTTATGTATTTTTAGGATATCAAATCCCTCGCGTCGATAATCAAGATTTATATCACAAAAAATAAATGGAAATCGAAAACGTTTAGTTAAATCTACATAATCTGATGTATTCTTTCCCACCACTAATTTAATGTTGAATTTTTTAACTATTTCCGATACCAAATCAATAATTTCATTATTATCTTCAATTAACAGTAATTTAATAATTTAGACCTTCAAATTTTTAAAAAAACGATTAGGGACCCAATAATTAAATTAATAATGTTTTTTTTAAATAAATTGTGGTTGTTATCGAATTTATAAAAATGGATAATATTGCTGTAATATGATTTGAACAAATTTTAAATAAATTAGATTTAAAGAATTTTATTCAAACTTATAATTTATATTGTATTACTAATATTGGGATCGTCTATCCCTTAATTGCTTCTCTAACTTTATCATCACTTGTTCCATCTTCAATTGTTGACAAATCATCCACGTTTTAACCTTCAAATATAGTTTTGATGACTCTCCAATAATCTTTCCAGAACGCCGTTTGGGAAAATTTTGGACGAACTTTATGTGTGGGTGGCACCTCTACTAAAACTCCTTTTTTTGGTGTTAACCTTTAAGAAAAGAAGAAAATATTGAATAATCTATTTTGTTGCATGATTATTATTTTTTTTCATAAATTTAGCTGGCATACCGACCCATGTCTCATTTGAAGGAATATCAGCATCTATTAAGCACACGGAAAATGCTCCTAAAACTGAATTATCACCCATTTTACCACCAGGAGTCAATACAGCATTATGTCCTATAAAGCAGTTATTTCCGACTTTAACACGTTTATAAAGAATATTTCCGCCTAATTGGTCACCGCCATGGTTAATATGTGCTCCAATAATCGCACGTGGACCAATAAAAACATTATCACCAAATTCTATTAACGGAATACCATCGATTCGTACTTCAGTTGATATATACGTATTTTTACCAAATTTAACTCCGTAAGCCGATAAAAAGAACTTATTGATATAGAGCTGGGTTAAAAACGGTATAATTTCAAAAGTTTTGCACCAGTACTTGGCAATATTATCTGCTGAAAGATGGATAGAAAATATAAGGTTTTGGCTTGATTTTAATGGATAACTTCCTTCTTTGATTTTTGGTAAAAAAAGAGTAACGATTATTCTTCCATGAATTGTTACAAAAATCATAAATGCAACAAGCCATAATATTGGTAGAGTTACTGGTAAACTCAAAAAAAACAGAAAATTATGTTGTTGCAATACAAAATAAACATAGTATGTCAAAGGTGAAAAGGAAATAAGAAGAGCAATAATAGTTAATAAAGAATAAATTACAATAATAAAAAGGAATCGTAAATTCAAAAAATTCACCAAATAACAATTATTTATGTGATTTTTTTAATTATTTTAAAGAATTGTCTAAAAAATCATTTTTGAAAACAAAATTTCAATTTAGTAAAAGGAATTTTTTCCTTTATATCATATCAAATGGTAGTTTTTTCGGTTTTTGCCAAATAACATCTCGTTTCTTAATATAGAGCCAAATAATCGGTAATAATTCGATAATCCCTAGTCCAAAGAAAATAAGATCATCACTATCAATTGTCGTTACATTGCTTCCTAAAATTAAAAAAAAAGCTGATGTTATTGCTATTGCAGTAAAAACGAGGGTAAAATTCTTTGAAACAGAATAAGAACTTATAATTGCTCTATAAAGTACAGGAAATGCTCCAATTATTATTATAAAATGAACAAAAATTAACATAAGACTTCCTGCATCTGTTTTATCACCATGGGGTGCCATAGCTGAAGCTATAAATAACAAAAGTACATTAATTGTGCCTATTATCAAAACAGCTTTTTCAGATTTTCTCATCATTGTATCTCAGAGTATCCTTACCATTAAAACTCTAGATCTTTTATTTTAAAAAGATTTGGAAGAATAAATAAATACTAATTTAGGTAGTCCTAATAGGGCTAAAATGGTTTAAAATAGAAATAAATTAGTTACTATTTCATAAAAATGATTTAATATTTAAATCTCATAACTAAAATTTTTCTGAAGAATTATTTCTTATTTTATGCAAATTTAAAATTAAAAATTCTTGAAACTAAAATCAACAATAATTAATTATTAATTAAACTTGAAGCAGCATCCAAACTAACTTAAATGGAGTTTAAAGTGCTTTGATTATACTGATTTTTCACCTATTTCAATAATTCTGCAAACCAATCTATTCAGTCGAAAATAAGTCATCCAACAAATTATCAGATGGATCAATAGCTTTTTACAAATTTGCTCATAGCTAGCTGAAAATTAAATAGTGAAATTTAGAGGGCTTTTTTACATAATAACAAACTTTTTTACCTTAGTTCCAAGCCTATAATTGATTTGAGCTAATTTTTTTCTTTTATCGCGTGCATAACCATACAATCTTTTAATAGGCTTTAAAAATTGAGGAGGATTGTCTTGATCGATTAAAATTTTGTCTTTTTGCTTCGCTCGGTGTGTTTCATTAGTTTCATCTTCTAAATCCTCTTCTTCTTCGTCCTTTTCTTCATGTCCAAAACTTTTAAAAGATGTTACATCAAACAATAATTCATCTGATTGAAGAGAAAAATTTTTAAAATATTCTTTACCAGTTTTTTTAAAAAAAATATATATAAAATTGATAATAACTTATTATATGTTTATTAAAAAATATTTCAAATTTATTTAGGTCAAAAAGAAGTAAAAAAGATTTGGAAAAGATTAATGAGAAAAATTAAATGTCATTGGTGATTCATATCGTTCGAAGTTAGGTATTTATTATAGCCAATATTTCAATGAAAAAATAATTTGATGAGTTACATGAAAACTAAAGAATTAGAAGGAAGTTTTTCCATAATTGGTATGGTAGTCATTTGTCTGGTCATTGTTAATTATATATCTCGAGAATTACTTAATAATGGTTTAGTTTTAATTGGTATTGTCATCGCAATTGGCTTAATAAACGGATATATTTTCTATGATGTAATAAAAAAGTCTATCGTTGATATTGTCGTATTTGGTGATTTGTTTCTTGTATTATTAGCTATTATATTTTATTTTTCTTTCCAAAAGGACTTTGCAAATAATGCTAAAAATTCAGGTTTAGCTTCATTAGGATTACCTTTTGTCTTTGTTTTATTGGTTACTGTTTTTATTATAGCATTTTTTGGTTTAGCAATTTTTGGTATAGTTATATTTATTCCAGCATTAATTGGAAGACAAATACGAGTAAGAAATATGCATAAAAATACATTCAATAACAGTAATTATAATAATAGACCAAAATAATTGATAATAAATTATTAATTGACAATTTTTTACATTTTTTCAATTAATCTGAAATAGTTCTTAACTAAAATTATCCCTTGACTATGTGATTAACCAGGGGAAAAAAATATATAGATTCATTTATCATCAAACTGATACAACTTAATACGTTATTAGAACTAATTCATTCACTTTGGTAATTATTGATTTCTAAAAATTCCTTTAATTTATCTATACGGAATTCATATTGGTGTTCTAAACCGCTCTGAACATAGCCTAATTCATCATTTATGGCAATCATATGTTTATTAGAATATGCATTGTGGGTTATCCAAAATTTAACCTTGTTTTTACTTATCGGATCTGATAATAATCTTTGCATCATCAAATATTTCAAAGTAAGACCCAATTTCTTACCTCGATGTTCACGTTTGACTCCAGTATCTCCAACATAGGCAATATTTGGTAAATCAGCTCTTATTCTTGTTTCAGTCATTGCAATAGGTATACCCGTCTTATTATCCACTGCAATATAAAGCCATTCAGTTAATTCTTCCTTCTTATCAAATTTAAACATATTTAGAAAATCTTCCTCGGTTATAGTCGAATCTTCTTGGGAATTATTATCCCGCGGCATATCATTGTCTAACTCTTCAAGTAACTTGACATATTGAGCTCTTGTAAATGATAAATCTTTAAATGCTATATCGTCGACAAATACAATTGAATATCCATTTCGATTTGCTTTTAATTCTAAATCTTTCGCCTTTTGAGAAACATCATTTAATGAATGCTTTGTTAAATCAACTTCTGACCTCCTACCGATAAATGAAAGTTTGCTATCTAATTGATCAGCAAGCGAAGAAAGTTTTGCATCTAAAGTAGTCATTTCATTGGGATATTTTTGGTTTTCGTCTACTCTAAAGAAAAATTGATAAATTTTGACATAATTGGGAAGCTGCTTAAAACTTTCTAGACATAATGCTTTAAAATAGCCTTGTCTACGATATTCGGGCTTAATATAAAAGTCAGTCCAACATAAGTGCTTATTGGTTTTTCCAGTATTGAACATTAATCTACAATAACCAATGGATTCACCAGATGATGATTGAATTAATATATAAATCATTTTCTGATCAATTTTCCAGGGAAGAGCTAGGCGCCTTTTATAAAACTCAATGGAATTCGTTTGATGAGGATAATGCATATTGGACCATAATTCATGTGAAAGTATAGCTAATTCATATGCCACTTTATCATCTGGAGAATTGGGATCAAATATTTTAAAATTTGTCACTTTTTTTGTCATTGTTTCCATTTTACTTGCCATGTAATTAATATTCAATTTAATTTAAGAGGAATTATTTATTTGTACATAGATCTTATGAACAATAATCTAGTTTCTGATATTCTTGCATTTTTTAAACAATTCGTTAAGGAAAAAAAAATGATAAAAAAACAAGGTTAAATTCTATGCAAACCAGTTCTTTTAGCAAATCGTTCAGCTTTTCTTAGCAAAACAATGCTTAGTGTCAAATAAATTACTGTAAAAATTAATAAAATCATTATTTCCATTTGAACTGGGAATATTGTTGTCCAATGGCCTCTAAAACTATAATACCTAACTAAATCATATCCATACGTAGGAGGAAGAAGATAGGCGATGAATCGGATAGGTACTGGATAAGATTCAACTGGGAAAAATGCTCCAGCCAGGAATTGAAATAGCGTATTAAGAATTCCAGCTAAAGCATTAACTTGTTTCCAAAGTATCGCTGAAAGGCTAATTAAAACTCCCATAGAAATCAGATTTACTAAGACAACCATACTAACTACAAAGACGCCAGCAATTGCATCTGGATATTGAAATATTCCAGATGCATATGATAAAATAATTAAAGCAGGAATAAATAAAACAGCAAATTTCACAGCAGCATCTGAAAGTATGGATCCAATAAAATATCCATATTTTGAAGATGGATTAAAGAATAGATATTCAAGAGTCCCATTATAAATATCACGCTGAACATTATTCAAGGGAGTCCACATTGCAGTTGAATTGAATATCATTATTAAAATAGCTCCCATATAAAATATCATGATATCCCCTCGAGTCAACCATTCATAGCCATTTTTGTAATACAATGAGAAGGCGAATATAGAAAATACAATCATAAGAATAATAAATTCGATGAGTCCACTCAATAAATTAATTTTGTATCGCAAATACATTTGTAAATTCATCCTGAAACTGGATTTGACAACATCAACAAAACTAACTTTTTTTGATTTTCCATGATCATCTTTATCTTCTGATGGTGAATATGAGATAATTTTTGATGATTTATACATTTAATATTTCCTCTATAAAATGTGTAATCCTTTCGTTTTGGAATGTTTGATAACTATTTTTTGTAACACTACAGCAATGATAGTATATAAAATGGTAAAACCTATAATTAAGAGCCAATTGATAGCTAATGGCAATACAAGAGGCCAATGACCATTGAAACTATAATATCTAATTAATTCATAAGCCCAAGTATGTGGAAATAAATAGGCAATTGGTCTAACATAAGTTGGAAGTGAAAATAACGGAATAAAAGCACCAGTAAAAAACTCTATCGTTAAACCGAGTAATGATACAAGTGCTTGGACTTGTTTAAATAATATAACAGTTAAACTAACAATTATTCCAAAAGACATTAGAGATAGCATTAGTAAAGACAATGTAAAAAGAATCATTACAATATTAAATAATGGAAGATGCGTATAAATTATAAGGACAATAAAGGCTGGTATAAAGCCCGTTAAAGAACTTGTAATAACTGAACCAAGAAGATAGCCAAAAAAGTAAGGATATTTCTTCATAGGAGTGAAATACAAATATTCTAAAGTCCCATTGTATAATTCTCGGTTCATGGCATCAACAGGACTCCATATGGCAACGCCATCAAATACGAGAATTAGAAAACCACTCAAAAAGAAGATGAAAATTTTAGTTGTTCCAAAATTTGTATAACCACGAAATCCAACCGCAGTCGCAAACAAAAAGAAAACCGCTATAAGTATGCCTATTTGAACTATGGATCCTACTGCTTCAGCGCCATATCTTTTCCAAATCAATAAACGAACAATCATTGAGTTATATGCTATGGACCAAAACGAAGCATCTTTAGATAGTCCTTTATAGGAGTCAACATTTTTGTTTTCTGATTGATATTCCTGTTTTGTAGACGAAACTATTTGCATTGTTTATACCTCAAATCTCTCTTCTATGGCACCAATGTGGTGTATAAATGCATCTTCTAATGAAACAGTCGAATGTCTAAACCCTGTTTTTACACCATCTTCTCTTAAAACCTGAATGATTTGTTCTGATGCATCTAATAAGTCATTGACTCCAAAAGAATACCAGTGCTCATTTTTATCCATAGTAAGCATGACTGTTGGCAAATTTCTAATTTTCTCATAAGTTGTAGTTGGTAGAGAGTCCTTTTGCAATTCAATAAAATCTTGAATTTTTAGTGATTTTTTAAGGTCATTGGGAGAACCTGTTGCTCCAATTTTACCTTTATTAATCAAACTCACTCTATCGCTTAATTCTTCAACTTCACTCATAATATGACTAGTTAAAAGTAGGGATTTACCTTCTTTTTCAGAATAACTTTTAAGAAAATTTCTAATCCTTTTTGCAATAATCACATCCAGACCTTTAGTCGGTTCATCAAGAAAAATTACTGGTGGATCATGTAACAGAGCTCTCATAATAACAACTGCCTGTTTTTGTCCTCCTGATAATTCATTGAACTGTTTCTCCACATTTTCATTAAAATCAAAATAATTACCAAGTGTTGCTATTTGGTTATCAACGTAGTCTTTAGATAATCCTCGAAGAGAACCAAAAAATCTTAAGTTTTCTCTCACGGTTAATCTTGCATAGGCAGATCGTTCTGTGTCCTGTCCAACATAGCCTAAAACATGTTTAATTTCATTCTCTTGAGTATCAAGATCATATCCAAGGATATTTACTGTACCAGAGTCTTTTAGTAGTAAAGTCGCCATAATTTTTATTAAAGTTGTTTTCCCAGCTCCATTAGGTCCTAATAATGAGTGGATTTCACCTTTTCTGAGATCAAAGTTTACTCCGTCTAAAGCCGGTTTATTTTTATAGCTTTTTTTGATATTTTCTGCAAATAGTACTTGAACCATATGTTTTCACAACAATTATGTAATCATTGATAACATGTTAACTATGGTTTTTAAAGGTTTTGATTTCAAATGTTTTTGATAAATCTTTTTAATTAATTTTATCTTCTTAATTATTTATATTTTGCCTAACATTTTTTTATCAGCAGACAATTCTTTATGGGATAAATTAACCAACATGTCATAGAATTGATAAAATTTTTTCAGAAAATAGCTCTTTTTATTTATGGATTTAACATCATTAACAAGTATGAAACCTAAATATAAACCAAACTAACTATATGTGTTGCCCTATTTTCTACCAGGAATTATTTTTAAAGAAATGGAATAAATTTTGCCGACTTTAATTTTACATCAACAACTTTTTATCATACAACTATTTTAGATGCTTTATCATGCGCTAATAGTAGCTAAATAGAGTTTAATTCTTATGTAAAAGGCTTAGAGAATATCAGAAATCAAGAGAAAACATTTTTTCCTTAAAAGAACTGATTAGTAACTGCATAAACATCCAAAGTTTAATAAATAGCTTAATTGAGTGAAAATAATGAATAAAACAGACATTTGCTCTTGATGTGGTAGTAAGAAAATTAATGGTCCTTGTCAATCAACTGGCGACCTTGACTTGCTGATTATGATAATGAAAAGAGTCTAGAGAATCTCGGAAATAAAGGAAAAACTTATTTACCTTAAAAAAGATTAATTCCTGCAAATGAGTTTACATCTAATGAATCTTGTACATAACATTAATTTCAACATATAATCAAAAATAATTAGAAAAGGTATGGTTTTTATGAAAGACGATTGTATTTTTTGCCAAATAGCTGAAAAAAAATCACCAGCAGGAATTCTCTTTGAAAACAAATTAGTGATGGCCTTTATTGATATTCGACCAGTCAATGAAGGTCATGCGCTTGTAATTCCAAAGACACATGCGAAATTAATTGAAGAAATTGAGTCAGAAGAAGTTTTTTTAGAGCTTTTTAGAGTGGGTAAAAAAATTCAACTAATGATAAAGGAAAAAATTCAGGGTATAACCGGTTTTAATTATTTTATTGCTAATGGGGAAGACGCTGGTCAGGAAGTTTTTCATGTTCATCTCCATATTATCCCTAGGTATCCAAATGACGGGTTTGGTATTAAATTTGGTCCGAATTATGGAAAAATTTTAAATCAAGAAGAAATAAAGAATGTCAGAAATAAATTGTTGAATTGATAATATAGTTATAAAAAGAAAATTCCAAATATTTAATTTTAAAAATTATTAAAACTGCGTTAATTTTGTTTATATCGAAAAAGGGTGATCAGATTTCCACATTCTCTAAATAATAAGTATTGGAAATAGCAACCAGGGTAAATTTATTCCTAAAACTACCACTAATTGTAATGTTGCATTTGGTCCAAACATTTCTTCACTTAATATAATTAACACATTCGTCATCATTACTGAAGAACAGATCATAATTGGATTACGAATCCGATTTTTTCCCTTTATGAAAGCATATATTGCAAAGACATAAAATGGACCAAAAAATATTGCATCGATAAGTATAGTCGTTTTCCACCAGAATTGTCTAGCCATTAGTAGAGGATCAAAAGTATTACCATATCAATGAATTATATTTACTATAAATGGTAATGGCCAGATCAGATACTCAAAATGATATGGATCTGGAATAATTAATTTTTCAATATCAACTATATATGTAATAAACAAGATATTTATTAAAAAGTAAACCAGTATAGCAATATCTAGGGTACGTTTCCGTAATGGTGTTATACTGTAAGATGAAGTGGGAGTTGACATAGAAAATGATTCCTTTTTGATAAATAGTGGCGTAAATAAATTTAAAAAAAAAAATTAATTTAAAGAGAATGATATATTAAATTAAAATTCAATAATCATATCTTCTTCACAAATATTATAGCCCCTTTTTTGCACTTCTATAAATTCTTCACAACTCTTGTCTAATACGGGATTTGAATGATTAATATGGGTAAAATAAAATTTTTCCTTATGCTGATTTCCTAATAATTTCATAGTCTCCAATATTGGTGGATGAGGCACGAGTTTCTGCCTCATAATTTCTGTTTGTTTATAAAAAGTCCCGTCCAAAATTACTATATCTGCCATTGTTATTCTTTGAATTATTTCATTTGTCAAATAATCCGTATCAGTTAAATAAATTACCTTTTTGTTTGTAATTTTATTTCTTATTTCTAATCCAACTGTGTTTCCATCTTCATTTCTATGTGGAACATAAAAAGGAATTATACTCAATGAATCATCGAATTTAAATTCTTCCTCTTGCTTAATTACCCTTTCTTCTAATTCTTGCCTTTCAAATAAATATGAAAATGGTTTATTACTCTTTAAAAATGAAAGATTTTCCTTTGTTGCATATATTGGAAACAATTTTGTTGAAGCTGACTCACGGCCAAAATAAATCAGTCCTGTATAATGACCAATATGAAGATGAGTTAGTAATAATCCGTTAAGCTCCAAATTTTCTCTTTCTAAGTGTCTATTCATAAGATTTATTTGTTTTGGTAAATCAGGAGTGGCATCAATAATTAAAGAATTTGTCTTACCAAGTATACCAATACAAGAAACATATTTTTTTGTCTTTGTATTTTGTATGTCGAGACAATTCTTACAAATACAATTGAGGTGAGGAATACCACCATCCTGAATTGTACCCAAGATAACAATTTTAGCCATAATCGAGCACCTGGAATAATTTTTATTTATAAACTATTATTATGTTTAGTTAATGATTTTTAATTACTTTTTAATATATTTTATTTTAAATAGAACTAATTACCTTTAAAATTTTATTTTCTAATATTGATTTATGAATTTAATTGATGTTCTTAAGAATAGCGAACATACCTACAATTTAGTTGCATCTACCTATAATAAATTATTTTTTGATGAGCTTTCTAGAAAACCATTTGATCGTGCTCTTTTAGATAAAATATCTGATTCATTGCATAAAGAAAATGCACTAATATTAGACATTGGTTGTGGCTCAGCTGGTCATGTTGGCAGATATCTATCCGAAAAAGGTTTCGTTGTCTGTGGTATCGATCTTTCACCTAAAAGTATTGAATTAGCCTAAAAAACCAATCCTAAAATGGATTTTAAAGTTATGAACATGATGCAACTTGATTTTAAAGATTCGTCTATTCAGTCAATACTGGCTTTTTATTCTATCATTCACATCCCTAAAAATGAAATTACAAAGGTCTTTACTGAATTTTCTAGAGTATTAAAGCCAAATGGTCTTTTAATACTTGCTGTTCATGAAGGCACCACTGAACAGGTTATTGATGAAATGCTAGGTTATAAAACAACTCTTTATGTTGATTTTTTTACTGATAAAGAATTGACCGAGAAATTATCTCAATCGAATTATTTAGTACAATATTCACATACTAGAAAGCCTTATGAATTTGAACATCAAACCAATCGTGTATATATCATTGCAAAATCTATGAAAAAATGAACTATACTATTATCATTAAAGTCATTAAATAATTTCCATCAATAACGAATTCATCAGTATTGATATTCCTTAGTTATGAATTATAAAAAAGAAGACTTTAATATATTCAAGTGAATTTCTTAATTAAAAATCAATTGGCAAAAAATAGTACCAAAAAATGTCGACTCATAACATTAAAAGTGAAATCATTTCTTATAATATACTAGAAGATTATCCAGATTTTCTTGAATTACCCTGGAATAAACCTTTAGAAGAGTGGGATCAATTTTATGAGAATATTGTGGAATATGAAATAGGCATACATAGAAACATCGTTAAATTTCTTGAATATGATGACAAAGTTTATGCTTTTAAAGAATTACCCAAAAAACTTGCTACTCACGAATTTAACATGTTAAAGGAGCTCAAGGATTTAGAACTACCTGTTGTTAGACCAGTAGGCTATGTTCAATTTAAAAAAGATAATGGTGAGGAATATGGAATAATTATAACTGAGTATTTAGAATATTCAATTCCATTTAGGCTTTTGTTTTTTAAACCAAAACTTTATCGTTATCAAAAGAAAATGATAAAATCAATCGCGAATCTTATTGTAAGATTACATTTAGCTAAATTTTATTGGGGAGATTGTTCACTTTCAAATATTCTTTTCAAGCGAGATGCTGGTGAGCTTCAAGCATATCTCGTTGATGCCGAAACTATGGAGCATTATGATACTATCTCTACACCCAAAAGAGAACATGACCTAGATATCATGACTGAAAATATTGGCGGAGACTTATTAGATATCGAGGCTCAAAATAAACAGCCCTTGGAATTAAATTTTATCGACACAGCAGAACAGATTAAAAAATCATACAGTGATTTATGGTCGACTTTAACTCAAGAAATAAGTTTTTCATTCCAAGAAAAATACAAAATAAGACAAAAATTGGAAGAAATTTATAATCTAGGATTTGTTGTAAAGGAATATTCGTTAACACCAAAAGAATCCGCTAACGAACTTATCATGAATACTGTTGTAACAGAAAAATTCTATTATAAAACTGAATTGAAAAATTTAACATCCATAATGAGTGAGGAAAATCAAGCTAAATTAATGTTCAATGATATTTTGGAATACAAAGCACATTTGGAGTCAAAACTGGATAGATCGTTTCCATTAAAGGTAATTGCACATCAATGGTATGATTCAATTTATAAACAGACCTTAAATCAAATGGGCATTGATGAAGATGATATAAATGGACCACAAATTTTTTGTCAGGTTCTCGAACATAAATGGTTACTTTCAGAGCGAAACAAGAGTGATATAGGTCTCTTAAAAGCAATTAACGATTATTTGAAATTAGATGAAGCTAAAATTGAAAAAGAAGACCTTAATATTTCTAATTCCGCCTCTTTTTTAGAACCAAAAGATTAATTATTATCTTCATTTATTGTCTTAGAGTAACAATTCGAACATTTTTTAAATACATTGAATTGTTGATCAATAATTCCACCACCAAGTTCATGTTCAATAAC
>DAHXPE010000513.1 GCA_027364495.1 Candidatus Heimdallarchaeota archaeon
GGAATCAAAAAATAGAATTTGAAGGTTTATTGAATTCCTTAACAATTTCATTCAGATGTTTAGAAAATTGAAACCGGCAGAAAACTTGCTTTACAAATTGCTTGAGTTTTTAAAGTGAAAATTTTAAGATTTAAATATAACTCAAATTTTGTAAAAACTTACTTTCAGTTCTATTTACAGTATAAAGAAACCTTCTGGGTGGTCATTACATATATTGGCAGACAATGAGTACGGTGACGAATTCGATGGAGATGAATTCGATATTGAACAACTTTCAGAAGAGCAATTTAAGGAATTAATTCAGATCGGTCCCCCAATTCTGACTAGATTTGAAAAAGCTAGAATCTTAGGAACCCGTGCCCTTCAAATCTCCATGGGTGCTCCAGTTATCGATGCTGATATTATGGCTGAAGGACAAGACTTATCAGATCCACTTCTTATTGCAACATTAGAACTTGAAAAGAAATTATTGCCTATATCTGTCAGAAGGTTTTTACCTGATGGTCGATATCAGGATATACCGATTAATCTACTTTATTTAGATTGGTCAAAAAAGAGTAAGTTACGAAAAGTAAACAAACATTAGTTAGTAAAAAGTGAGTCATTTTGGGTAAAGTAAGACCATCAAATATTAAAATTTTGTCACGTAAATTAGTCTCTGAATATTCAGCAAATTTTTCAATTGATTTTGAAGATAATAAACGCTTTTTAGATCAATTAGCTGACATGAAAAGTAAACACCTTCGAAATAGAGTTGCTGGCTATATAACCAGATTAATGGTAATTAAACACAATGAACTTGCTAATGCTGATACTTCCAGTTAATTGATTTTTTTAATCTGACAGGTTCGACAATTCGATTTTTTTATTACTCTCTTTTTCAATCTGTTTTGAACTGTTCTTTTATGCAAAATGCATTTAAATATTCTTAATACAGATTGTTTTAAAGTATATAAGTAAGGATTTGATATTTCCTCTCCAATTTAAACTGATTAGTTTAATTCTAACCTGTCATAAAGACTAATTATGGATTTGCCGTTATGGATATACTCATTAAAGACACTAATGTCCTTGGTTATACAGGACGTCAAAACATTTGTATAGAAAATAATATAATAACTGAAATTAAACCAGATGGCTTTTTACCTTCTCCAGAATACTTAATAGCTGGTAAAGATCTCTTTGTAACGCCAACATTTGTTAATGCTCATACGCACGCGTCAATGTCTTTATTAAGAGGATTTTCTGACAATAGAACGCTTTTTCCTTGGTTACAAAAAATTTGGAGCATTGAGAGCCATTTTACGGCTGAAGAATGTCGTACAGGAGCTGAACTCACTTTTTTAGAAATGATCAAAAGTGGAACCGGCTCTTTTGTTGACTTTTATTTTCATGAAGATGAGATCCAATATGCAGCTGAAAAATCAGGGTTACGGGGATTTTTGGGTGCTGCAACAATAGAAGGAGCCTTTTTAGACCAAGGTGGATCTGAGGGTTTATTACGAGTGACAGAAAAAATTTGTCGTTCTTTACGGGATCATCCACTTTTGCATGCGGCAGTCGCTCCTCATGCTCCTCATACATGCAGTGAGGAGACTATTCAGAAAAGTATTGATATAGCTGATAAATATCAGACTCTTCTTACTATCCATCTTTCTGAAACTCGTGATGATGTTTTAAATTCTCAAAAAGAACACGGTGCACCACCAATTGAATGGCTTCAGAATAAATTCAATTTTTTCTCTAATAGAAAAGTACTTGCTGCCCACTGTGTCTGGATCCAACAAAAAGAAATAGAAATTTTTTCTTCTAATAAAACAGCTATGGCTTTTTGTCCAGTAAGCGGCCAAAAATTAGCTTATGGTGGTATGGCACCTGTTCCAGAATTATTAAAAGCAAATGTTCCAGTTTGTTTAGGAACTGACGGTCCAGCTTCTAATAACACTCAAGATATGGTTCGAGAAATGAGAGCTGGGGCTACTTTAATTTCACATCAACGCTGGGATCCAAGTATTATCAAAAAACATCAAATTCTTGATATGGCTACCTCAAATTTTCGATCTTGGTGGGAAGAAAAACCCTATAGACTAGAACCTGGCATTCCAGCTGATTTGACAGTTTTTGATTTTAAAGAACCTCATTGCCAGCCCAATATTAATCCTATCTCAACCACGGTTTATGCAGCAAATGGATCTGACGTTCATTCTACCATTGTTAATGGGAATTTACTTATGTATAATAGAGAAGTTTTGACTTTAAACGAAGAAGAAGTCATTAAAAATGCTAAAAAGAGCATTTTTGAACTCATTGACAAATATAACAATAAAAATTGATTTTTCATTAGTTTCAAAATTTAATCATTAAAAATTTTTATTTAAATTCTATATTTTAAATTTCAAATATTGAGATAATTCTTATTACAGGTTCAAATTATGTCTGAAACAACCCCTGCTGAAAATAATGAATTTTTTTCTTCTATTGAACAAAAATGGCAAAAAAAATGGGCTGAGAGTAAAATCTTCGAAGCTGATAAAAATTCTAAAGAAAAATATTTCATCAATTTTCCATTTCCATATATAAATGGTGCTCCGCATCTTGGTCATGGCTATTCTTTATTAAAAGCAGATGTTATGGCTCGATTCCAAAGAATGACAGGAAAAAATGTTTTATTTCCCTTTGGTTTTCATGCAACAGGTGAACCAATAGTTGGAACAGCTAAGAGAGTTAAAAATAAAGATAAAAGCCAGATTAATTCATTAAAACTTTCTGGAATTGCTGATAGTGATATTGAAAAATTTTCAGATCCCTATTATATTGTACATTACTTCAGAAATGTTTGGCTAACAACTTTACAAAAACTTGGTTTAGCAATTGATTGGCGTAGGCAATTTGTTACAACTACTTTGACTCCTACTTTTTCAAAATTCGTAGAATGGCAATATAGAACATTAAAACGTGAAGGATATGTTGTTCAAGGATCTCACCCTGTTATTTGGTGTCCAGCTGATCAAAATCCCACTGGAGATCATGATCGTTTAAAAGGAGAAGGCGCCCGAGTTGTTGATTTTATTCTTCTGAAGTTTCCGTCTGAAAAATTTGGTGCATCATTTTTACCTGCAACACTCCGACCAGAAACCATATTCGGAGTTACTAATATCTTTTTACACCCAGAAGCACAATATATTAAGGTCCAAATAAATAATGAATGGCTTATTATTGCTAAACCAACACTTATTAAGTTTGTGGACCAACAATTCAAGATAGGTATAGTAACTGATCTTTCTATGGATGAACTTTTAGGATCAACTTGTATAAACCCCATTACTGGTGCTTCTGTTCCGTTGTTACCTGGGAGTTTTATCGATTATGAAGGTACAACTGGAGTTGTAATGTCAGTTCCTGCACATGCACCTATGGATTGGATTGCCTTGAAAACTATTAAAGAAAATCCTTCCATTTATAAGAAATGGAACATTCCTTCAAATATAGTTGATTCTATTCAACCGATAAGTTTGATAAAAATTGAAGGATATGGAGAATTTCCAGCAGCTGAGGCTATCGATGCATTTAAAGTCACATCCATGAATGATTCTAATGTTAAAGAAGCAACTAAAATAATTTATAGAAGAGAGCATAATTCTGGTATTCTAAAACCTATTACTGGTGAATACCAAGGAAAGACGGTTCAAGATGCCAAAGATATTCTAATTAAAGATTTTATTGACAAAAAAGTTGCTTTTATATTACAAGAGCCTGGCGAAGTCGTTGTTTGTCGTTGCGGTACCAGAAATCATGTTAAATTTTTAGAAAACCAATGGTTTCTAGCTTTCAGCGATAAACTATGGAAAGAAAAAACCCATAAATTAATAGATGAAATGAATATGTATCCAGAAGATGCTCGGCTTGCTTTCCATAATACAATCGACTGGTTGGAAAATAAGGCTTGCGCAAGAAGATCTGGTCTAGGAACACCTCTTCCATGGGATAAAGAATGGATTGTTGAAACATTAAGTGACTCAGTTATTTATATGGCTTATTATATTGTTTCAAAATACGTTAACGATGGAAGGTTTTTACTTGAATATGCAACTGATAAACTTTTTGATTATATTTTCTTAAATAAAGGCACAATTCAATCAGTTGTCAAAACTACAAATATACCAGAAGAACTTTTAAAAGAAATTAAAGAAGAATTTGATTATTTCTATGGATTTGATTTGCGTACCTCTGGAAAAGATCTTATCAATAATCATTTATCCTTCATGTTAATGCATCATACGGCTATCTTTCCAAAAAAATATTGGCCAAAGGGTTTGGCAACCAATGGATATGTTGCTATTGTTAAACCGGGGGAAAAAAAAGGTGAAAAAATGTCTAAAAGTAAAGGAAATTTTAAAACTATAATAGATGTTATTTCAGCCTATGGTGTGGATGCAACAAGAATTATTTTTCTAAATGCTGGAGAAGGCCTTAAAGATGCACAAATAACCATTGAGGAAGGAGAAATGTACGCTAAATGGCTCTTATCTTTGTATTCAATGGCTTTTGAAAAACCGGATGATCAAACTGTTCAGAATATAGATAAATGGCTTCAATCACGAGTCATGAAATATATCAAGAAAGTTACAGAACATCTGAATTCAATGGAAACAAGAAGTGCATTTTATCTTGGTTATCATCAAATTCAACAAGACATCAATTGGTATCTCAAACGTCGTGGTTCCAAAGGTCCAGCTTATACCTTTGCTATTGAAATATCTATAAGAATGTTAACTCCTTTTGCCCCTCATCTTGTCGAAGAGATTTGGGAAAAATGGAATAGAACAGGGTTTGCATCTGAAGCTCCCTTTCCAGTAGTAGATGAATCATTAATTAATGAAGAGGCTGAAAATACTGAAAAATATATAGCTTCACTAATAGATGATTTAAAAAGTTTGAAATCACTAATGATTGAGAAAAAGAATTTAACTTCAGATCAAGTTCATGTTATTGTTGCATCTAATTGGAAATTCGATATTTATAATGAAGCCTATACAAATGGAACTGCAGATTTGATCAAAAGGGTTATGCAAAATTCGAGCATAAAAAAGTTCGGAAAAGAGGCTTCTAAGTATGCACAAGATTTGCTTAAAGGAGAAAATAAACCTCAGTTTGAATGGACCCATGAGCATGAATGGAATAGTCTTCAAGAGGCAAAAATGTATATAGAAAAAGAAATTGGGGGAATAAAACTGGACATTATTGATAGTGAAAAATCCACTGATCCTAAGGCAAAAGTTTCAACTCCAGGAAGACCGGGAATATTATTTGATATAAAATAACTGTTACCCTACAAAAATAAATAGAATTATTATCTTTTCTAAATAGAATAAAGTCAAAACTTGGCATAAATTCTTTTAGTGCTGCAAAAATATTATTTTGAAAAAACGAATAAGATAAAATTTTAATATTATGAGTTCAACAATTTTTAACAGAATATAATTGTTTAAATAAAATAATTTAAACCAAATTATTTATAACAAAGACTTTACCTTAAGATTAACAAAATACTAAAAGTTGCTGAAAATTATTTTTAAATTACTAAAGTGACGACTGACTTAAAAAATTAGCTAATGTTTTTTGGTAACTACCTACGAATCAAATGATGATTGACCATGGTAAACACTTACAAATTAAATGATGATGGTACCTACGAAATTCATGATTATTCTTATTCTGATTTAAATCAAACTGGCGTGTTTATTATTGTAGACATTGATGCAAAGAGACTCCATATTTGGAAAGGTAATGAGGCACCTGTTCGTCAGAAATTTATATCTGCTCGTGTCGCTCAAGATATCCGTCTTAAAGAATATGGTATGGCTTTTAAGGTTGAATCACAAGATCAAGGTGAAGAGAGTGATGCCTTTCTTAGTATGTTTGGCGTAACTAGTTCTACCTCAAGCTCAAGTAATCAATCCAGTGCTCCCATTGTTTCCGCTGCTCCAGCCGGTGTACAGCCCGTTGTGGCAACAAAACCGGTACCTGCTTCACCTCAGCCAGTAGCTTCTGCAAGACCAGCACCTGCTTTTGCTGAACCAACAATTGCATCACAACAACCCGTAGCATCAGCAAAACCTGTTTCCGTACCATCTCAACCAGCATCAAATCCACAGCCAGTAGCGTCAGCAAGACCAGCACCTCCAAGAGCTGAACGAATTGAACCTGTTCATCATGCACCAACTGATATTGAAATTTCTAAAAGTACTTCATCAGTCACTCCTCCCAGTCAGGACCTTATAGACAAAACGGTCGAGAAATTAAAGGAATTAGATGAACCAGAAGGAATGCAACGAGAAATCGTTATTATTGGCCAATCTGTTTTTTCAGCTCATAAAGAATATCACAAATTATTCAAAAAAGAAATTGTAAAATTGGATCCTATGGATGATCTGCCACCGGGAGCTTTTCCAGCTAACGACTATTATGCAAGATTATTTATTGAAAATGGAAAAGTAATATTCATTGAATTATTTACTGAAACACCTGCTTCAGCTAGAGAAGAATTTTTAGCTGATATGCGATCTTCATTAAGAGATCTCACCAAATTAGGAATTTAAACAATTTCTCTATTTCTTGGTTTGCCTTGGATGAAAATACATGAATTACGAAGCCGAATTTGTTTTCAAAATTGTCGCGGTTGGTTCAGGAGGGGTAGGTAAAACTAGTTTGATAAGACGTTTCGCGTTAAATAAATTTGGTACCAATTATGTTATGACTCTTGGTGTTGATTTTACGACCAAAGAGTTGATGGTTTCTGATAAATTTGTAAAAATCGTTTGTGTTGATACTGCGGGTCAAGAATATTATGGTAGAATTCGACCCTCTTATTATTCAGGGGCAACAGCGGCATTTATTGTCTATGATTTAACTAATAGAAATTCTTTCGATTCATTACCTAAATGGATTTCGGAGTTACGCCAATATTTACCAAATATACCTATTGCCATAGTTGGAAACAAATTGGATCTAGCAAGAGAGAACGAAAGTGCTAGAAGAATTACTGAAGAAGAAGCTTCTGAGTTCAGTAAAAAAAATGGTATGAAATATTTTGAAACTAGTGCTAAGGAAGGAGAAGGTGTAGATCATATTTTCTTACACCTTTCAGAAAAAGTTCTAGAAAATACCCAGTAATGTTAATATATCTAATCCTTATTTTAGAAATACTTTTTTTCTTTAATTTTTGAAATTTTAAATAAAGGAATTTGGTTCTATGAAAGATTATTTTATTCATCCCTTAGCAGTTGTTGATGATGGAGCTACGATTGGAGCTAATAGCAAAATTTGGCATTTTGCACATATCAGATCATCAGCAAAATTAGGCAATAATGTTATTATTGGTAAAAATGTCTATATTGATGCTGAAGTTTCAATTGGTTCAAATGTTAAGATTCAAAACAATGTTTCCGTATACCATGGAGTTACAATTGAAGATGACGTTTTTGTTGGACCTCATGCAGTCTTTACCAACGATTTAAGACCCAGAGCTGTCGGTGATTGGGAAGTTTATAAAACCCTTGTCAAAAAAGGAGCTTCAATAGGAGCTAACAGCGTCATTGTTTGTGGTAATGATTTAGGCTCATATTCTATGGTAGGAGCTGGGTCTGTGGTTACTAAAAGTGTTCCAGCTCATGCTTTAGTTTTTGGCAATCCTGCTAGGTTTCAAGGTGTGGTCTGTACGTGCGGAACCAAGATTGCCGGGAAAGATGCAAAAGATAATACTACCTATCACTGTACTAAGTGTGGTCGTGATATTAGCTTTTCTAAAAAAAATTACTGAAAAAAAATGAGTGAAAAGTTGAGTGGCAGAAGTTCAGAAATTCAGAAAAACACTAATCATTCGAGTAAGAGCCTGGAATAGAGAAAATATTCTCCCTCAACGATTAGATTTTGTAATGAACTTGCTTAAAAAAAACACCATTATCAAATTTTTTGATATTCAACCTGAACGAAAATTGGGTTATTACGTTGGCTATCTTTTTTCATTTTTGTTTTCTTATCCCAAGTTGCTTTTTACATCATGTGACTCTGTAATTTTAGAAAATCCTTATTTAGTAATTTTTTCACCAATTTTCAAAATAAGAAGAAAAAAAATACTTGCTGAATATGTTGATTATTATCCTGCAAATTTACGACGGTTAAAAAACGAAAGATTCTTTCGATATCAAGTTGCAAAAATTATTTGTCGAATATTTTACCATTTTGTTGATATCATAACTACTGAATCTGAAACAGGTAAAAGAACATTAATGTATTGGGGTGTTCCAGAAAATAAAATTAGTATTCTTCCAGTAGGAATAAATACAAATAAAATGATCTTTTCTGAGCAAAAACGTCAAGAATTAAGAAAAAAATTGCAAATCCAAAATGAAACAATCGTCATTGGCTACCTTGGAAAAATGGTAAAGTTTTATTCTTTGGATAATATTTTATATGCTGTTTCACAGTTAAAAAATAATTCCAAGAGAATTAAATTATTATTTGTTGGTGATGGTCCTGAACGACATAATTTAGAAGAATTATGCTCAAGTTTGAAATTAGAAGTGATTTTTACTGGTAATGTCAACCATAACGAAGTTTATGCTTATTATTCTCTTATGGATATCTTTGTTTTCCCTCTTGATTCTTTAGCTATTAAAATTGGAGAAATTTTATCAATCAATGGTCCAGTGCTCATTGTTCCAAAAGGTATGGCAGAGGACTGGATTAATGATAATTATAATGGCATAGTCGCTAAATCTTCAAGCCCCATTGATCTGGAAAATGCAATTTCCAGAGTTCTTCAATTATCTTCTAATGAACAAGTTAGAATTCGAGAAAATCAAAGAAAATTTGCGCTTGAAAATTTAGATCGTAAAATTATAGCTAAAAAATATTTGAAATTGATTTAAATTTCAAAATTAATATTGTTAATTAATTAAAAACGACAAATAGTATTAAACCAATAAAGCAAATTATACTTTGAAGAGCAATTAAAAAGTAAACATTTTGTTTTTCTGTCATGTTTCTATAATAAGGGAAAAACCAATAAACTGTATATGGACAGGGAGGTTTAAGATAAACTGTCCCATCGGACATTACATTAATATCTGCCAATTTTTTTGTTTGTTTTGTTTTCAAATAAACAAAGAATAATAAAAAGTTAATTAAATAAAGTAAAAATATTGCAATGGCTAACCTTTCCATATTAGCGATTATAATAGCAACAATTAGCGCTGTCCCCATCATTAATGTTCCAGAATCACCTATTAGAGTTTTAGCAGGATATTTGTTGAACCAAAATTGAATAACTAAGGCACCAAGCATTGTAGCTGAAAATATCATAATCCCCCCATTATCAACGAAAACTGATGCTAAAAATACAGTGATAAAAGAAACAATTCCCATTCCGGTTTCCAATCCGTTATAGCCAGCTAACATGTTAACGCTATTGAATCCAAAATTCACTTCAAGCGGTACAATTAATAAACTATACCATAACCCAAAAGTCATTGCACCAAGGAAAGGTAAAGTAACTGACGCTGTTCCAGCTTTTAATATCATTAATGGTATAGCGGGAAGGAATCCAATTAAAATTTTATGTCTCCATTTGAATGTTATTCCAAATATGTCGTCTAAAAAACCTAGAAAACCGGCTATAACTACTGAAAGAAGCGCACCTAAGAAAACAACCTTATTATTGTAAAGAGAGGTGATAACTTCTCTAAAATTTTGATTTTGAAAAAACTTAAGTGCATTGTAAAAAGATTTATCTAATATTATGTAATAAATGACAACACTTATCAAAATTATAAAAGAATAAGCTCCAAAAAAAGCAATTAAAGCACCAAGTCCGCCGGGTTCAGTAATTTCTGGTTTTCCAGGCTTATGAGCATCAACCGTTACCATTTGAGCCTCCTTAGCACTTTTCATAATGAAAGGTAAAACAATATAACAGAGTAATAGTGCTAGAAAAAATCCTAACAAACTTAATAATATTTCAAATATCATATATTTTCAACTCAAATTGAAAAATAAAAAGGATATCGACGTTAATTTCAGGACAAAACATTCATATATCAGAAATAATTTTTTCCTTTTAAATTTTTAAATTGATGATGAGGAATATTAATTAAAATAATTTAAGTGCTATCCATGAATGAATTACAAAAATTAATGTCTGACCTATACTTACAAAAAGACCAAAAGCGAGGTTTAGAAAAAACAGTTCTTTGGTTGGTTTCCGAAGTCGGTGAGCTATCTGAAATAATTGCTAAAAATGGAGACCTTTCTAATAACTCAGATTTGAAATCCGAACTTTCATTTGAACTTGCTGACTGTTTTGCATGGCTTTATTCTATTGCTAATTTACTTCATATTGATGCTGAAGATGCATTTCTTCAAAAATATCCAAATAAATGTCCCAGATGCTTATCTTTGCCTTGTAAATGTAAAGAAAATGACTAATGAAATTATGAATTGTATTAGTGTTATACAAAATCTCAAAACATAAAACTGGATATAATTAGATAAAAGTTTAAATTCATTTTAAAATGACTCATTTGGATATTAATCAGTTTATATAATTAATATCACCTTCCTCCTTTCTATACATTCTTAAACTGGTGTCAAAAAAGATAATGTATTACGAATCAGAAATTTCAGTGACAATAAGAGTTCCTCCGAATCGTTTTGGAGAACGTATTGATAATGTTGTTCTCGATATTGCACGTGAAAAATATGAATCATCGGTTCATCCAGACATAGGAATGATTGTCTGTGTACTAAGTATACGATCTTTACTTCCTGGTAAAATTGTTCCTGGTGATGGCAGCACTTATCATGAAGTCATTTTAAATTGTGTTAGTTTTAGACCCTTAAAAGGTGAAATTATCGAAGGTGAAATTGCCGAGACCATCAAATTTGGTATATTCATTAGAATTGGTTGCACAGATACTCTCTGTCATGTTTCTCAAATTTCAAATGATAAATTTAATCTTGCAAAAGGGAAAAACGTTCTTGTGGGACGTGAAACAAATCGAACATTACGTTTAGGAGAACAAGTTCGTTCAAGAATTATCCAATCATCAATTGACCATGTATCTATGAAAATTGCAGTCTCTATGAGAGGAGATTGGCTTGGATCAAGAAAATGGATGAAAGAAGAAGCTGAAGGTGAGCATCCTTCAGCAGAATCTGGAGAACATAAAAAACGTAGAAAAAAGAAAAAAGTTTAAGTGTAAATCATGTCAGTTAGAAATGCAAAAGCATGTAGGACTTGTTACAGTGTTGTTTTATCTAAGGATGAACCCTGTCCTATTTGTAAAAAAACAGATGATTTTTCGCCTAACTGGGGTGGATTGATCATTGTTTTAGACAAAGATAAATCAGCAATTGCTAAAAAAGTAAACCATAATGTAAATGGTATTTATGCAATTAGGGTGCGAAATTAGGATAAGAATATGCAACCCACCAATTTACGACTAAACCCACAATTAATACCGGAATTACAAAAACCTTTAGGTCTATTTTTAAAAGTTGAAGAAGATTTACCGTCCCCTCAACATAGAGTAATTGAATTACTACAAAAAGAGAAAGCTCAAGGAA
>DAHXPE010000251.1 GCA_027364495.1 Candidatus Heimdallarchaeota archaeon
ACAGATACAGAAATAGTAGAAAATATTGAAAATTGTATAATAGCACAAGGAGAGCCCACAGCAAATATATCGATGTTCATTCAATTTTTTGTCTTTAAGGCTGTAAAAAATAAAAAATTAAAGGTAATTTTAGATGGACAAGGAGCAGATGAACTGTTTTTAGGTTATCAACACTATTTTTACAAGTATTTACGATATTTATCGGCCAGATTTCACTGGTTAAAAGTGAGAAAGCTATTAAAAAATTCTCAATACATGTTGGGGTCTACTTATTCAACAAAACTATATATAAAGACATTACTAACTGGTCTAGGAGTATATTACCAGCCAAATTTTATGAAAAAAATGTTAGTAAAAAGATCTCTTTATTTTATGAATAATAAGTCAAAAATGAGTTATCTTAACTTAAAAAGAGTAGGTTATGCAAAAAGGATTTCTCTAAGAAAGCATGCAATAGATGCAGTGAAGACCTTTTCATTGCCTCATTTATTGACCTATGAAGATAGAAATGCAATGTTTAGTTCAGTAGAGGCAAGAGTACCTTATTTAGTAACGAATTTATTTGAATTTGTTTATTCATTTGATGTTGACTCCTTTATGGAGGACAAAGTTACTAAAACACCATTGAGGTTAGCTTCTGAATCATATTTACCAAAAGAAGTTGTATGGAGAAGAAAGGAAAGAGGTTTCGAAGCTCCTGAAAATAAGTGGTTTACCCTATTAGAACCAAAGATAAAAAATACTTTGAAAGAAATCCAATATATTTCTAATTTTGTAAACACAAATTACCTTCAAGAATTACTCTCAAGAGAATCCCTTGAAAACGATTTCAATAATCAGCGATTTTTATACCGATGTTTTCAAGTTGAATGGTGGTATAGATATTTTAGTAAGATCAGTTTAGAAAATCAATTACTATCGGTAAAGGCATAATCAACAAGTTGGACAAAAATGGAAAATAAAACGCCTAGCAAAGATAAGACAGTGTCAATGTTTGTATTAGATGATTGTAATCCTGACGTAAGGGTACTAAAATTAGCTGATACGCTGGTGAAAAATAATTACAAGGTTCAAATTGTAGCAACAAGATTTAATAAAAATCTTCCGAAAAGCACGGTCCTTGAGAACGGGGTAAAAATAAAAAGAATTAACGTAACAAAAATACCTTTTTTAGTTTATCTTGAATTTTGGCTGAAAGCAATATTATATTTTAAAAATCAGCGAGCAGGGACATTTGTCTGTCATGATTTAAACTCTTTGCCAATAGGAGTATATTTGAAACAAAAACATAAACATTCAAGATTAGTCTATGATACACACGAATTTTTTCCATCAATGATAGAAGAAAGCAAAGGAAGATTTGTATTTTGGATTTTTGCCTCTCTTGAAAAGCCATTAATCAAAAAGCCAAATTTTATTACAACAATAAGCGAATCAATGATGGTTTATCTTAGATTATATTACAAGTTGAAACAACCAATAGACTATATATTTAATGCTCCAAATGAATCAATATCGAACTATGCGATAATTCCAATAGAAAGAAAAGAAAACGAAATACTTTTTACTCTTGTAGGGACTATTTCAGCTCTAAATAGAGGATTCGAATTACTGCCAAGATTTGCAAGTTATCTAAAGTCAATAAGAAAAGAGAATGATCCAGAAATTAAGGTGATAGTCCTTGGAGACGGACCGTATAGAAAGACAATTCAAAAATTACTAAAACAGCAAGGTCACGATGACATAATCAAATTTTTAGGCCATTACCCATATGATAAAGCAATGGCGATGAGTAAAAGCTGTGATGTCGGTTTAATATTAACGCAGGCAACATCACTGAATAATCTTTATTCAGGGCCAAATAGAATTTTTGATTATCTAGGAAATGATTTACCTATATTAGCAACTGATTTGTATGAATTTAAGAAAATTGCAATCAAAGAAGGTTGTGGTTGGGTAATACCATCCAAAGCACCAGAAAAATTAGCAGAAAAAGTATTAGAGGTGGCTAGAAATAAGAAAGACATTCTAGCAAAAAAAGAAAATGTGAAAGCTCTTTTTAAAAGAAAATATACCTGGGAAAAAATGGAAAGCAAAATTTTAGAACTTTATAAATAATTCACTATTAATTTCAGTCTATAAAGGTAAAATATGTTTTAAAATAATCTCAGTTGAATTACCATCACCATAAGGTCGCTCACTATTATCAATTTCTTTACCCAACCAGCTAGTAACTTTTTGTGAAATATTTTCAGGAGTAGCAAGAACAATGGCTTGTAATTTTTCAATTTCAGGCCAGGGCGTTTCGGGAAATAAGACAATC
>DAHXPE010000528.1 GCA_027364495.1 Candidatus Heimdallarchaeota archaeon
CAAAATTTCACCAAAAAACAAACTTTCAGTAGATCTTTGGATGGAAGTTATAATTTTTGCAATGTTTTCTACTGTCCCCAGTGAAAAGGATTCTATTTTTCGTTTGGCAGAAGGATAAGAACTTGTGAAATTGATGTCAAAAGTCAAAGTATTTCACCTCATTGGCAAATTTAATTCATCAAAAAACTGACGGGGAAAATGAATTTGATTTTTTTTTATTATTATGATAACTCATCTTTAAAAAAGTGATTATTTAAAATTTCCTTTTTCAATTTTTTAACGACTCTTTTCTTTATATAATTCCTTTTCTAAAATTTTATTAATTTTTTTGTTAAGATAGTAAAATAAAGAAGATCTTTTCATTTCAACTATTTTGTCGCTTATATCCATGTAGTTGGTATTTATTCAAATAATATTAGAGTTATTTGAAATATAAAATTTTTTTTAAAAGTATTTTAGCTTTACTTATCGACTACGTGAAACAAACTTATAAACAGTAGAATAAGAAATAATACCAAGAAAAAAGGTCTAAAATATGTTTGAAAACCAGTTTAAACTGACATTAAAACAAGGACGGGGGTACCAGTACGTATATATGCAACGAGTAGTCCATACAGGAAAAAAACGAAAAATAGAATCCTTTTCACTGGGGACAGTAGAAAACATTGCAAAAATTATAACTTCCATCCAAAGATCTACTGAAAGTTTGTTTTTTGGTGAAATTTTGCTTTATTGCTTTACAAAGCATGAAAATTTTGACCAATTGTTAAATTCTATTCTCATTTCTTCATCGTTATCTAAAAATGAAATAGAAATAATGCATTGGATTATTAATACTAGAATATTAGTGCCATATAACAAACAACGTGTATTAAGACATTTTTCTTATTCTGCTTTTTCAGAACTTATTCCTATCCCTGAAAATAATGCAATTTATGAACTTATGGATAAATTGAAAGAACCAGAAGTGTATTATGAATCATATGTTCAACAAATATTCTCAAAATTACAATATAATCCAGAATGGCATCATTTTGATACAACAACTCTATACTTTTATTCCGATTATGAAGAACTACGCATAAAAGGGTTTGGAAAATCTGGAAGGAAAGGATCACCATTAATCAAGTTAGCATTAAGCTGTACAGAGAACCTTATACCAGTCATGTATAAAATCTATTCAGGAAGAGAAAGTGATCAAATGGCATTCCAAGATTTTATTGAAAAGGTCAAGACTAGACCAGATTTGAAACATAAAATAATTTCTTTCGACGCAGGATGGTACTCTATTAAAAAAGTTGAACAACTGGAGATAGAAGGTTTCAAGTATGTTTGCATATCTGAAATTTCTTCATACATTCTAGAAGACACCCCACAAAAGCAAATTATCGATGGTGATGAATGGACACTACAACCAGGATCTTATAAAGGTAGACGTATTCTGGAAGCTTATAACGTTACGCATCACTTGGCTGCAATTAATAAACTTTCAAGAAAACTGGGAATGGTGGTAAAATTTGTCGATTCAGTTATAGACAGAACTCCAGATGCAAAATTAAAAAAAATTCAAGAATTAATAAATGGATTAGGTCTTAAAAGATTAGTATCAGTAACTCTCTCCGAAAATAAACTCGTTTTGACTATCCACGAAAATGAGGTTCAAATTCAAAAAGAGAAGTTAAAAAAATTAGTTTTAATAACTAACCTTCCAGTTACAACATCTAATATAGATCTTATTGAATATTATTTAAAGAGATCGTCAATAGAGCAAGTATATCGTTATATTAAGAGCCCCTTTGAAATTCGCCCTGTATATCACTGGAAACAACAACGTATACGTTCACATATCTTTCTCGTTCTATTAGGTTATTTTCATCTCACACTCTTGAGATATTACCTTTCTATTCGTTATTCAATTAACTTTACACTTGAACACTTACTGGAAGATCTCCATTATTCAACGATCATACGTTCAGAACCTAGAATTGGAAAGTATCTTCTTAGCTTAGGCAAGCAACCCGCATGGATACTGAATGTAGTTAAAGATTGGAATATAAATCTGCACCAAGACGTTTCACTAAACCAACTTTCAATTAATGAATAATTATTTAATTTCAAAGTGAATTAAGATCACCTTAGGAAGTAAATATTTTGACCTTAACTACAATTTTCACTCTTTTTTTCCTCAATTCCTTTTTATTCCATTCATTGAACATCAAATACTTTAAATAATTGATCGGAAAATCTATACCAAGACAAAACCTGACTTGCAAAAGGAAATAAATTACTTTAGAAAAAGGATTTTTTGTTATTATTTTGAAGTTGAAGTAAAATTTAATTTTTTAAAATAATTATTTGCTAAGAACAAATAAACACTTGAAAAATGAATTTTAGATATAATAATATCTTTAATAGTAAATGGAAAAATAATAATTAGCTCTTTTATAAATTGATTGTTCATTTCAAATAGGTGTCCGTTATCTATTTATTATTATAAAGAAATTATATTAATAATTCCATTACAGGGAATTTGCAATGAGTAAGGTTGAATTAAGGCATCAAATTGAAAATCTCTTTGATCAAGGTGTATCAATTAATAAAATGGCTGAATTGTTAAATATTACTGAAAAAACAGTGAAAAGAAATTTACCATTAGAAAAACTAAAAGAAAAAATATATAATTTAATAGAACAAGGATATTCTTATACTAAAATAGGAAAAGTGCTAAGTTTAGGTAGTAATACAATTTCAAATTATGCTCAAGGGTCAGAAGCGGAAAAAAAGGTAATTAATACTATTGTAATTAGATTTAAAAAAGGAGAATCTCTAAATATTATTTTAAATGATTATTCAATGAGTAAACAAGGAATTTTACGTTTTATACCTGATGAGATTCGGTTTGAAAGATTAGAGGATCTTTATATAAAACAACAACTTCCTTTTAGTGAGATATGTAAAGCACTGGGTATAAGTCGAAGTACGTTAAAAAACTGGATAAATGAAAGTGGATTAAGTCATAGATTTCATATAGATGATAAATTTGTAAAAAGATACCCTGAAGAGGAGATTGTCCGTGATTATTTTAAATTAAAATCAATTGAAACAATTGCAAAGGAAAATGGAGTACATAAGAACAAAGTAAGCAATATTCTAAAAAAATGGGGAATTAAAAAATACAGAGATCTTAATAACATAAGAAGGCATGTGAATGGAAATTTTTTAATTAAAATAAGTAAACAATTTGACGAAATTGTAATTGGTGAGTTACTTGGTGATTTTGCTATTGCTCCTCCTTCAATCAAACCAAAAAAAGGTTTTACTCAACGATATACTAATTCAATCAATTTTCTAAATGATTATAATTTTAATAATTTTAAAAATCTTAATCCAAAGGAATTTGCAAATAGCATTAATATTATAAAATCAACTCCGATTGCAAGATTGGCATTGACTTGTTCAATTTTAGAAGCACCTTGGTTATATAGTTTATATAATATTTTTCTAAGACAAAATTTAAATCCAAATTTAACAATTATAAAAAACCGAAGTAACAATTCATATCAGCTTAATTTAACTAGTGCTAAATTTGTGGAAATAGCAAACTACCATGCAAAATGGTATCCAAAAGGAATTAAAGTTGTACCAAGAGATTTAACATTAACTCCGTTAGTTTTGTTACATTGGTACATTGGGGATGGCTCATTTAACAATTCAATTAGTCTTTTTACAAACGGGTTTATCAAAAAGGATGTCCTTTTTTTAATTAAAAAAATGGATTGTACTGTAGGAATTAAAACCAAGTTTAACATGACAAAAACTGGACCAATTATAAAAATCTATAAAAAAATTGAAATAGAAAAATTCTTTAAAGTCCTAGACCTGGCCGGAGAAGAAACAAATTTTTGTAGAAGATTTTTTCCCTGGAAATTTGAAAAGGTAACAAAGAATGAAGTAATGATATCAAATGAATATAAAGAGTTAGTAAAAACTTACCTTTTTGAAAAAAATAAAGAAATGTATAAAAGAGTTTTGGAATATATAGAAAATTATTAAATGTTTATTCAGTACCTTCTTTCCAACCGGTTAAATAAGCTTGTTGTTCGGGTGTGAGAGTATCAATTTGAATACCTAATGCTTGTAACTTTAGTTTAGCTATTTTTTCATCAATTTCTTTAGGAAGTTCAACAACGATTCCTCCATGACTGATTAGATCAGCTTTGTTGGTTACTATATGGTGAGCTGCCAAAAATTGACCACTAAAGGACATATCCATGACTTGACTTGGGTGGCCTTCAGCTGCACTTAAGTTGACTAGACGCCCTTCTGCTAGTACTGTTACTGACTTGCCATTTTCTAGGGTAAATTGTTGAGTATTGGTACGTAAGGATTCGACTGCTTTTGCTTTTTGGCGTAGTGTTTTAAGATCTAATTCAACATCAAAATGACCTGTATTGCACATTACGGCTCCATTTTTCATATTAAGCATATGTGGATAGGTAATTACATGTTTACAGCCTGTTGCAGTTACAAAAACATCTCCTATCTTAGATGCTTCAGCCATGGGCATAACCTCAATTCCTTCCATGGTAGCAGTTAAAGCTCTGAATGGATCTATTTCTGTAGCAATAACTCGTCTGGCTCCAAGACCTTTTGCTCTGAGTGCAACACCTCGACCACAGTGACCATACCCAGAGACTACGAAAACTGAACCAGCTATAAGATCAGCTGTTGCTCGTAAGATACCATCAATGGTTGATTGGCCGGTTCCCCATAAATTATCCATTTCGTGCTTTACGTAAAGATTATTGGTTGCTAAAATAGGGTATAATAATGCTTTATCAGCTGCCATGGCTCGTAATCTAATTATACCAGTTGTTGTTTCTTCAGCTCCTGCAACTACGGTATCAATGATTTTTGATCCTTCAACTTTAAGGTATTTTTTAATAATTTCTATTTCTGGACCTGATTCTCCACGCTTCATTTTGTGAAGTGATGAAACTAAATCAGCACCATCATCGATTGTAATTTGTGGTTTTGCATTCAAAACATTAGCAATTGATCTATAATATCCATCATTATCCATGTCTCTCCATGCGTATACATTTATACCTAATTTGACAAGACCGGCAGCAACCTCATCGGTTGTTGATAATGGGTTTGATGCACAGAGATGAACTTCAGCTCCAGCATTTTTGAGGGTTAATGCAAGGATTGCTGTTTCTTTTGTTACATGAAGACAGCAACCGATTTTCCAACCTTTGAAAGGTTGTCCTTTAGAATAGGTATCATTAATAATCTGTAAAACAGGCATATGCCGCTTTGCCCATTCTATTACTTTTGTTCCCTTATCAGCTAAATCCATAGATTTAACTTCATAGTTTGGACCTTTATCTGTCATATTATTTTCCTCAATATTTTTTAATTCATTCGAGAAATATAGCTCAATTTAGTATTTCTTCATAGCATATTATAGTATAGACATATGAATATTTCTTTTTTGTGACATTTTTATATATTTAGTGTCACATAATTATAATCTCGTTAAAAACAACGAGGGGATAGAAAATTTTTTATTAACAGATTTGTG
>DAHXPE010000533.1 GCA_027364495.1 Candidatus Heimdallarchaeota archaeon
CAAAGGACAAAATATTTTTAAAGGTTGCATCGTTTTCCTTGAGATTAGTACCAGAATTAGTTAAATACGACATTCTTAAGCTATTTTATTTATTCTTTATATTTTGTCGGCAGTATTTTTGCTGATTTTTGTCGGCTTAAGCGAGTATAAAACTCAGCCCTAATTAACCAAAAAATGAATCACGAATGTAAAATATTTTTCCCGATAGGATAATTTTTAACTTACTATATTAATAATCAAATTATATGTCTAATGAAATCCATTGTTATTATCATCCAGAACGAAAAGCAATTACATCCTGTTCTCAATGTCAAAAGCCGATTTGTCCGGAAGATAGGCGATGGGTTGAGAAAGAAGTAGCTTGGACGAATTATAATATTAATAACAAACCGGTACTTTGTTTTGTTTGTTATAAAAGTCAAATTATGCCTCAATCGAAACCGATCTCCGTGTTCGGATCCATTATACTTTCGTTTGCTATTGTAGCTCTTGTTTTTGGAATTTTTTATTTTTCTGGCATTTTTGGAGCTTTAGGAAATTTTTCATTTGGTATTGGTCCATTTGTATCTCCTCAATCAAATATATCTTCTACCTCTAATTCTGGAGGTACTCCAACTAATTTACTGATTTTTGAAGAAATATTTGTAATATTTGTTTTCGTAGTAATTTTTGGAACGATTTATGTAAAATCACATGATAGAGCTAAAAGAATACGACAGATAAATCAAATGAATGAAAATAATTATTTTGCTTCACAAAACCAATCCTTTTCTCCAATGCAGATTCAACAAGGAGAAGTATCCAAATCAACTTGTAAAAGATGCGGTTCATTTATTAACCCAGGTGATCCATTTTGTCCCACCTGCGGTTCTAGAATTAATGATGGAAATCAATAAAACGAATATTAGTCATTAACTTTTCGTCTGTTTCTTTTCTTCAATTATCGTTTTTAATGTTTCTAAGAACAGTATGGACATTGGTGCAGATGGATCTATAATGTCTTGCCTTCTTGTAAACCCTAAATTGCACAAAAACAAAAACATCATCAAAACCTGCAAAACTCTATTACTCAGGACCACATCTTTAAATCCATTTGGAGGATTGGCTAAGTGATCTAAAAAATACCTTTCAATATCTATACGTGAAAACTCACGAAACTCTAATGGAGTAATATTTGACTCATCTAAGCGATTTCTAGCCAATTTAAATGATTCGTAGAAGTCGTATTTTGGTTCAAAAATATTCAATAACATAGCAACAGCTCTTATATAAATATTTTGTTCTTCATTTGCTATAACCTCTCTGGATTTCTCTATTGCTTCTACTCTTGTCATAAGCTGTTCGATATTGTTGCCGGCTTCTTTTATTTCATTATCTGGTCCTATGTAGGCTCTTATTGCTTCTCTAATTAGTGCAGTTGGTGTTCTATATGGAAAAAGTGCATCTTCTTTCTTTTTTTCTTTAATATATTTTTTTATTTCTTCGATTAATGATGTTTCCAGTGTTATATTTGTTTTTGGTGATTTACTGATCAATATGTCTTTTACCAATGTTTTAAATTCCTTTCTATCTTTTCCTATCATTTTAGGATGTAATTTTGATTATTTCTAATTATTGCGTCGAAATTTATGATCATATTTAAAGATTTTTAGTTGAATACCATGTTACGAGTTTATTCTGTCAAAGATACTAAATAGTATTGTTGCTCATTTGAAGTTAAAAATATCCTTTAATAAATTCTTTAGAAAAATTTTTAAACAAGTTATTCTCCATGAAAAATCATGTTTGAAAGATTCTCCTAGGTTCCAAGGAGGACGAGGATACCTTTTTTTTTATTTTCGTCCAGATTTTTATTTAATTTAGTAACTGTAAAAATTACTGGATTTTACTGGTAATTATTAGTTGTAGCTAGAATCTCATTGTTAAAAGCACCCTAGTCTATTGTGAATTAAATATTTGATTATCGATCTCGATTATTTACCTTCCAATTGCTTTAAAAACGTTTTTAAAGTCAAAAAATTTTATTCAACTAAATGGTTGAATGTAATATGAATTTAGATTATGTCTTTTTTTCACTTACAGACCCTACAAGAAGAGATATCTTAGAAAGAATTGCAAAGAAAAGTTTGTCAATTGGCGAGTTAGCAGAAAATTATAATCTAACATTTCAAGCAGTCTCAAAACACATTAATGTTCTAGAAAAAGCATCTCTAATAGTTAAACATAAAAAGGGAAAATTTAATTATGTTCAATTATCACCAGAACCTTTTAAAGACGCAATAGACTATCTATCTTTTTATAGAAATTTCTGGGAAGAGAAATTAGATTTATTGGGAGAATATTTAGAAAAGGACGAATAAAAATGCCTAAAAAAGCCCAAAAAAAGAAACCTATTAAAGTGGTTTTGGGAACACCGAATGCTGAATTTACAATTGAAAGATTATATAATGCACCAGTTGAAAAAGTCTGGAAAGCATTAACAGCAAATGAAGAGATTAGACAATGGTACTTTGATTTACCAGAATTTAAAGCCGTCAAAGGATTTGAATTCCAATTTTTAGGAGGAAAGGATCAGGAGCACCTGTATAGGCATCTTTGCAAAGTAACTGAAGTGATTTCAAATAAAAAATTATCTTATTCCTGGCAATACGATGGGTACGTTGGATATTCTGAAGTTAGTTTTGAATTATTTGAAGATGGTAAAAAAACAAGAGTTAAATTAACACATACTGGTATTAATACATTTCCACAAAATAACGAGGATTTCTCAAGTAATAATTTTGCAGTGGGATGGACCTATATCATTAATAAATCTCTAAAAGAACATGTGGAGAAAAAAAGAGTAATAATGTTTAATATGATAACTATTGACGGTTATTTTGAAGGTTCAAAGCCTTGGGAGTTGGACTGGCATAATGTTAATCCTGAATTTAATGAATTCGCAATAAATCAATTGGAATCAATCGATTGCATTATATTTGGGAGAAAGACTTACGAAGGAATGGCCAGTTACTGGCTTTCTGCCGAGGCAAAGGAAAATGATCCAATAGTTGCAGAATTAATGAATGATTCTCCGAAAGTTGTATTTTCAACGACACTTAAGACTGTAGATTGGAAAAATACGACAATAGCATCAGGTTCGTTAAAAGAAGAAATTCAAAAGCTGAAACAAAAGTATGAGAAAGATTTAATTCTATTAGGAAGTGCAAATTTAGCACTTGAGCTTATGAAAGAGGGTTTAATAGATGAATTGCGTTTAATGATTTGTCCCATAATAATAGGTAAAGGAAGACCAATGTTTACTGAGCTAAGACAAAAAGTGAATTTATTAAAAACAATGACATTTAAATCTGGTAATGTACTACTTTATTATAAAGTTTAAAATTAATTGTTTATTTTAAAAAAAGCTAAATTGTCTTTTTTTTAATAAACGGTGTTTAATAAATTCTTTTTTGCCAAGAAAATTTAGTATTTTACTAAATGATGGGCTGTATCTAGATAATTAATAAAATCTTGGCTTACAGACACCTTTTTCAATGATTCAACATCCCAAGGCGGAAGATAAGGCTTGAAACCTTGAATTTTAGAATTTGTTACCCAATCCGGATGAATTATACTAGCTTTGCCTAACACTATAATGTCTGCACCAGCATTTTGAGCCTTATCAGCATCTGCTCTGGTCCAAATACCGCCAGTAGTTGCTATTTTGACAGTATCTGGAACCACGCTTCGGATAGCAGAAACGACTGGTGTTTTATCTTCTTCAAAAGGGCCAGAACCTATTGCATCACGTAACGATAAATGTAAAACATCGATATGTTCATTTGCGAGCATTTTTGCGACCTTTTTACTATCTTCAAGATAAAGTCCGAGCCTATTAATATTGTCAACTGGAGAAATTCTCACATTAACCATAAAAGATGGAGAAACAGCCTTTTTAATTGATCTAACGGTTTCAAGTAAAAATTTAGCTCTGTTTTCAATTGTCCCACCATATTCATCTGTACGCCTATTTATGTTTGCCGCAAGAAATTGAGTAAATATATAACCATTAGCTCCGTGAACCTCAACACCAGCAAAACCAGCTAGTTCAGCACGAAGAGCAGCATCAGTAAAATCTTCTATAACTTGTTGAACTTCATCATTGGTTGCTGCATGAACATTTTCAGCATCTGAGGATGAAATCTTTCTTGGAGCACATTCAGCTCTACTACCTCCATGGTGGAGTTGGACAATGGGGAGTGAATGGGCTTCTTTGATAGCATAAGCTAGTTTCGTAAGACCTGGCAATTGTTTATTATTAGCAATACCTAATTGACCCTTCCAAGCATGTCCTTGTTCTGAAACAAAGGTAGCACAAGTAGAAATCAATCCAAAGTGACCTGCTCTACGCATCAACCAGTTAAATTCATTATTATGAAGGGTACCATCAAGATTGGATTGTGTATTTGTCAAAGGAGCTAAAGCAAATCTATTTGGTAGTACTGTTCCACATTGCAATTCTAAAGGTTCATCTAAATTGTCTATATTCATTTTTAAGCATTTGAATTTTTTAAATTAGAACTTTTAAAAATGTTGAATTTTGAATAGTCCTTAATGATGAGAAAATACTTTAGGTAGAAATTCATTTAATATGGAAAACAGTAGCAAAATGTTTTTTACTGAAGCAAAAACTTATCATATTGATTAATTTCTTCTTTAAAGATAATATACAGAAGTGTTAATTAAAATAGAAAAAATTTGATATATATTTTCTCATTTGAATGATTTATTTAAAGGGATTTTGAAAAATTTAGTTCATTATGTATGTCCAGAAAAGTGATTTTGTAAAAAACTTTAATTATTATTTTTATGCTCATTAAGATAAATTAAATAAAATTTATGTTTTGGAAATCATTGCTATGAGTTATTTCAATAAACGAATATTTGAGAATTCGGGTAATGGAATGGCAATATTAGATGATAAAGGATTTATTAAATCATCCAATTCTGCATTTATTTCATTTGTTCAAAACGACCTAAATGACCTTACTGATACAGAATTTGTAAATTTAATTTCTGAAACTGATAGAATTGATTTTCAAAAAACTCTTAATACAATATTTCATGGTGAAATTGTACAGAATTTTTTTACACATTTGCAATTGAAAAATCAAAAGAAAATTTTGCTAATAATTTATCCTACTGCCTTATTAGGTGATCAAGATAAGATTACAGGAGTATTTTTAAACTGCTTCGAATATCCAGATCAATCTTTAAATCGATTAAATTTATTTGATCGAGGTGATCTATATGAAAATTTAATAAAAATGATTCCAGATACGATATTCATTCATTCCAAAGGAAAATTTTTATTTTCAAATAAATCTGGATTAAATCTTTTAGGAGCGAAGGATTTTAATGAGCTAGTAAAAAATCCAGTTATTCATTATATTCATCCTGATTATAAAGATTTGGTAATAGAAAGAATTAAAAATATGGAATCACAAAATATTGATGCTCCACCTTCCATAGAGAAATTGGTTAGATTAGATGGTTCTGTTATAACAGTTGAAGTAGAAGGTAGACCAATTAAATATGGTGATTTAGAAGCAAATTTAATGGTTATTCGTGATTTAACTCAAATTCTCAGAGATCAAGAAAAATTAAAGGAAAGTGAAACACGAAATAAGGCTATACTTTTAGCACTTCCAGATTTAATGTTTATTCTTAATAAAGAAGGAATTATTCTCGATTTTAATGGATCAGATGAGTCTGAATTATATCTCCCAAAGGAAATTATTATAGGTACAAAATTATCTTCTATATTTCCGGAAAATACTGTAAAGCTAATGTTATCAAAAATTGAGCACACATTGTATTCAAAAGAAAAGACTATTTTTGAATATCAACTACCCGTGCCTAAGGGGTTGCAAACTTATGAAGCGCGATTTATATATTATGGTGAAAATCAAGTAATGGCTTTGGTAAGGGATATAACAAAAGAAAAAGAGGCAGAAAAAGATCATCTTAGAATGCTTAGGATCGATTCGATAGGAATGTTAGCAGGCGGTATTGCTCACGATTTTAACAATATTTTGATGAAAATTTTAGGGAATATCAATTTGATGAGTCTTGAAGTGATGGATCCATCTATCATTAAATACCTGAACGATGTAGAAAATGCAACATATCAGGCTACAAAATTAACTAATCAATTATTAACATTTGCCAAAGGAGGTGATCCTGTAACTAAGCCTGAATCAATAAAAAAAATAATAGAAGAATCTGTCTCACTGTCTATGAGTGGTTCAAAGTCTAAAGTAGTGACTAATTATTCAGAAAAAGCATTAAATATTCATGTAGAGGCAGAAGCAGGTCAAATAACTCAGGTTATAAATAATTTGGTCATAAACGCAGATCAATCTATGCCAGATGGAGGTATAATTGATATTGAGATTGAAAAAATCAAATTAAAATCTGATCAATTTCCTGATGTTCAGGGAGGAGATTACGTAAAAATAATTATAAGAGACCAAGGACAAGGAATTGAAGAAGAATTAAGAGATAAGATATTCGAACCATATTTTACGACAAAAAAAAATGGTACTGGGCTAGGTTTGACAATTTGTTATTCCATTGTTAAACGTCATGGAGGATATATTGATATCCAAAGTAAAGTTGGAAAAGGTTCATCATTCATCGTTTATTTGCCCGTAAGCAAAGTCATTACTTGATTTTCACCATAATATATAAATCGCGCTTCATAAGTTTGCAACCCCTTAG
>DAHXPE010000534.1 GCA_027364495.1 Candidatus Heimdallarchaeota archaeon
GTCCGGGTTGCGGTGATTATTCAATTCTGGCTCAGGTGCAAAGGTCATTTCCTGATCTTGTAGGAATAAAAAAAGAAAATATTGTTTGGGTTTCCGGTATTGGATGCTCCTCAAGATTTCCTTATTATATGAATACTTATGGAATGCATTCTATTCATGGTCGAGCTCCAACCGTGGCTACTGGTTTAAAAATTTCTCGACCAGACTTGAAAGTTTTTGTCATAACCGGTGATGGAGATGCATTATCCATTGGTGGAAATCATTTTATCCATGCCATGCGTAAAAATGTAGATTTGACAATGATACTGTTTAACAATAAAATTTATGGTTTAACTAAGGGTCAATATTCTCCTACCTCTGAATTTGGCAAAAAAACAAAAAGCAGCCCATTTGGAACTATTGATTATCCTATTCACCCAATCAGTCTTGCTTTAGGTTCTGAAGCTACCTTTATTGCCCGAACAATTGATGTTTGGGGAGCTCATATGCAAGATATGTTGCAGAAAGCTTCAGAACATGAAGGTTTTTCATTAATTGAGGTTTACCAGAACTGTGTTATCTTTAATGATAAGGCTTGGTCCTTTGCGACTGATAGAAAATTACGAGAGGAAAATATTCTCGAATTAAAACATGGTGAACCAATGATTTTTGGTAAAAATCATGATAAAGGTATTTATTTAGACAGAAATAGCTTACAACCACGTGTTGTGCAAATAGGCGAACAATATACTGAAAAGGATATTTTAGTGCATGATGAGACGAATCCAAATCCAACTTTAGCATTTCTCTTGAGTCAAATGCATTATCCTGAATTCCCAGATCCAATAGGAATTTTTAGAGATATAAAGAAACCCAGTTATGATTCTCTCCTTACTCAACAGGTTGAGCAAGCAAAGAAAACCAAAGGCGTCAGTTCTGTTCAATCTTTATTAGAAGAAGGCGAAACTTGGACTGTTAAATAAACGGAGGTAAATTGATGTTTTGTCCTGCTTGTGGCTATGAAAACTTACCTGGAGTTGATTATTGCCAAGAATGTCTGTCTAATTTATCTTATTTAGACTTAACTCGAAAAGCTAAAACTGAAAGTAGAATTGAACAGGCTATATTACGAGAACGGGCATACCAAATTAATTCACCCTCATCTATATCTGTTTCTGAAAATTCAACTGTTCAATCAGTCCTTGAAACCATGTATAAAAATTCGAAATCAGCTGTAATTGTAGTTAATGATAAATCTGCTGTTGTAGGTATCTTTACCGAAAGATCGTTTGCAAGAAGAACTGTAAAAAATTATCCCAATAATAAAAATGAACCAATCAAAAATTACATGGCCAAAAATCCAGTTCTTATTCATAGCACAGATAAAGTTGTTAATGCATTACATTTAATGTTTGTTGCTGGCTATTCATATTCAATTATAGATGAACAACCACCTAGAATTCTTTCTATTATCGACATTTTGCGTTATATCATCGAACTTTATCCAAGTTTAGCAGGGTTTGATAAATTAATGGATGATTTGAAATCTATTGCTTTAACTGATGGAGTCATTACAAAAGAAGAAGCAACTATTCTTCAGAAGGTTGAAGAAGAAAAGGATTCTTTCCTACGTATTTTTGCAAGAATCGAGGCTTCTGGCTCTAGTATCGATGAGCCCGATAAAAAAGCTCTTGAAGAAATTATAGACGAATTTATTCCATCTATTGAAGAAGTTGCTTCATCAGATCATAATATAAAACCTGAAGAGGCTGAATTATTGCGTAAATTATTTAAATTCTTTGAAGATAATAGAGATCGATTATTCCTATAAATTTTACTATTTTTTTTAGCAAAACGCTAAAATATTTACTTTTTTTTGTGTTTTTGAAGGCAATTCTTTACCTACAGTAACTTCTCTTTATGCTAATTTTTCTGAATTACTTCTATTTTCAAATAATCGGATTTGTA
>DAHXPE010000535.1 GCA_027364495.1 Candidatus Heimdallarchaeota archaeon
TGTAACAGGAATAATATTACCTGACTCATCAAAAATTTGAGTCATGCCAATTTTATTACCTAATAAGCCTATACCCACACTATTCCTCCAAATTTCGTTTATATCTATTAACTTTGCTTTAAATTTGTTTTACTGACCTTAGATAAACTAATTAAAATTAGTAAATTATTTTAATTAGTTTAGAAAAATTAGTGATTTTTGTCTATATAGGATATATCAACAATCTTATTAAAAAATAAAAATTCTACGGAGGTTTTAGTTATTCTTAATTAGGTTTTAAAATTATAATTTTATTAAAACTATAAACTATAAAATAATAAAAATGGCAAAAGTTGTAGGAATCGATTTAGGAACAACAAACTCTGTAGTTGCTGCAATTGAAGGAGGTCAACCAAGTGTAATTATTAATGCTGAAGGATTAAGAACAACTCCGTCAATTGTAGCATATACAAAAAAACAAGAATTATTGGTAGGTCAAATTGCAAAACGTCAAGCAGTTATTAACCCAGAAAATACTTTCTTTTCAGTAAAAAGATTTATTGGTTCAAAAGAAAGTGAAATGTCAGAAGAGTCAAAAAAATTACCATATAAAGTAGGAAAAGATCAAAACGATAATATAAAAATTAAATGTCCGGCATTAAATAAAGATTTCAGTCCAGAAGAAATTTCTGCACAAGTTTTACGAAAATTAATTAATGATGCAACAAGTTATTTAGGTCAAGAAGTCACTCAGGCCGTTATTACTGTACCAGCTTATTTTAATGATTCGCAAAGACAAGCAACAATGGATGCTGGAAAAATTGCCGGAATTGAAGTTTTAAGAATTATTAATGAACCAACAGCTGCCTCATTAGCCTACGGATTAGATAAAAAGCAAAATGAAACAATTTTAGTTTTCGATTTAGGTGGTGGTACATTTGATGTTTCAATTTTAGAAGTTGGTGATGGTATTTTTGAAGTTTTGTCAACTGCTGGTGATACAAATTTAGGGGGTGATGATTTTGATAATGTTTTAGTAAACTGGTTAATGAATGATTTTAAGCAACAAGAAGGGATTGATTTATCTACTGATGTTCAAGCTTTACAACGTTTGACAGAAGCAGCTGAGAAAGCAAAAATTGAACTATCAACAGTTGAAAAAACAACTATTCATCTACCATTTATTACAGCTGATAAAACTGGACCAAAACATATTGAAAAGGAATTAACAAGAGAAGTTTTTGAGAATTTATGTGAAAAATTAATTAATCGTTGTCGTATTCCTGTTGAAAAAGCTTTAAATGACGCAAGATTAGATAAATCGGATATTAATGAAGTTGTATTAGTTGGAGGATCAACACGTATTCCAGCAATTCAAAAGTTAGTAGAATCACTAACAAATAAAAAACCAAATCAGTCTGTAAATCCTGATGAAGTAGTTGCTATTGGAGCAGCAATTCAAGCAGGCATTTTAGCTGGTGAAATTAAAGATATTTTATTATTAGATGTGACACCGTTATCGTTAGGTGTAGAAACATTAGGTGGAGTAATGACAAAAATTATTGCTCGAAATACAACTATTCCAGTTAAAAAAGCAGAAATGTTTTCAACAGCAGTAGATAATCAAACTAATGTAGAAATTCATATTTTACAAGGTGAAAGAGAATTAATTACCGGTAATAAAAGTTTAGGTAACTTCCGATTAGACGGAATACCACCTGCTGACAGAGGTGTTCCTCAAATTGAAGTTACATTTGACATTGATGTTGATGGAATTTTATCAGTGAAAGCAAGAGAGAAAGAAACAGGCGTAGAACAATCAGTAACTATTCAAGGTGCATCAAATTTAAGTGAAAATGAAGTAGAAAAAATGTTAACTGAAGCAGAAAAATATGCTTCAGCTGATAAAGAAAAACGACAAAATATTGATCTAAAAAATCAAGCCGAAGCATTATGTTTTGAAGCTGAAAAAGAACTAGCTCTGTTTAAAGATAATATTTCTGAAGATAAACAAAAAGATATTACAAAATTAATTGAAAGTATTCGAAATGAAATTCAAACTGATAACATTGAGTCAGTAAAATCAAAAGTGGAAAACTTGAAAGTAGCTATGAAAGAGATGATCGAAGCAAAATCATCAAATTCAGATCCAATGTCGAATTTAAATGATTTATAATGTCATAAATTGTATTTTAAAAAGTTTAAGTGAACCTTATGATTCACTTAAACTTTTACTATCATCAACAATAATACATTCTGTAGTTAAAATCATACTGGCAATCGAAGTTGCATTTTGTAATCCAGAACGAGTAACTTTAGCGGGATCTACAATACCTTCATCATACATATTTCCAAAAGTATTTTTAGCAGCATTGTAGCCAATTTCAAATTCTTGTTGTTGAACTTTTTCAATTATAACTGGACCATTTATACCCGCATTTTCAGCAATTCTTCTTAATGGTGCTAAAATTGCTCTTGAAATAATCATAGCCCCAATTAACTCATCTTCTTTTAAATTATTTTTTGCCCATGTTACAAGATTTTCTGATAGATGAGCTAAAGTAGCTCCACCACCTGGAACAATACCCTCTTCTACTGCAGCTCTAGTTGCATTAATAGCATCTTCTAAGCGTAATTTTTTGTCTTCCATTTCAGTTTCAGTAATAGCACCTACTCGAATTACTGCAATACCGCCTGACAATTTAGCAATTCGATCTTGTAACTTTTCTTTTTCATAACCAGTTTCTGCAATGTTAACTTGTTTTCGTAATTGTTCGCAACGGATATTAATTTGATCTAAAGTTTGTCCAGTTGCAACAATAGTTGTTGTATCTTTTGTAACTATTATTCGACGTGCTTGACCTAATAAATTTAATTGAATGTTATCTAAACTTAAACCAGCATCTTGGGTAATTACTGTTCCACCTGTTAAAATAGCAATATCTTCTAACATTTGTTTCCGTAACTCACCAAACCCAGGTGCTCGAATTGCTACTACATTCACAATTCCACGTAACTTATTTAAAATTAATGTTGCTAAAGCTTCTTTTTCAACATCTTCAGCGATTATTAGTAGTGGACGTTTAGTTTTTTGTTATTTGTTCTAAAATTGGTAATAAATCTTGCTGTACTAATGTAATTCGTTTATCTGTTAAAAGGATATATGGATTATCGTAGGAAACCTCCATTTTTTCAGTATTTGTTATAAAATAAGGAGAAATAAAGCCTTTCTCTAATTTCATTCCTTCTGTTATTTCTAATTCTGTTGTAATTCCTTTC
>DAHXPE010000544.1 GCA_027364495.1 Candidatus Heimdallarchaeota archaeon
GCAAAATATAATTGGTAATTCTTAATCTTCCAGTTCTTTGAGCTTTTCTTGGAGCCACAAATTTATTAGAGTAGTTGGAGAAACACCCTCCTTTTGAGCTACTAATCGTAATTGATCTGATATGGATTTAACAATTGGAAAATAATTCACATTTGAAGCAATATCAATTTCAAATTCAACATCCATAGTATCATCTAAAGAATCCATTATATCATGAGAGTCCCAAAAATCGCCAATTTCATTATAGGATGAAGACTTAGATAGAGAGCTTTTTTTGTGTGGCATAAAAATTCTATTCTTTTTGAGTCAATTCTCTTGTGTAATAATTAAAGTTTTTCAAATAACTATTGATTTGATACCGGTCCTTTCCCAATCGTCGTCGGTGGTAACAATTAAATTAACTTTATGCTTAAGAATTGTTTCAAGTATCAAAATATCTCCAATATTCATTTTATAATCATTCATTTTTTGTAGCAAACCTGATGTTGTATCCCAAGTAATTGGTAAATCCAATGAAATGATATTCAATTGAGTTAATAAGCTAGAAAACACGTTCTTTAACTTAAGAAGTGATTTCAATCTTTTTATATTCTTTCTTTGTTCAGCGGTATTGATTTCATTTTCAATTATATTAATGAATTCATAATAAACGATTAAGTTAATGTACAATGAATATCCTTCCTCAATCAATTTTCTGAGTTGTTCTGTAGACGACCAAAAATAATAGAATCAGGGATAAATTAAATAATTTTAATTTGATATCAGTATGGAAAATATTTTGATTAGTAAGCGTGTATTCATGTAAAAAAACTTGAGAAACTTTTAAAATAAATAATAAGCTTGAAAAAATTTAATCTTTAAATTTGAATATCCTAATGGTATGTTCTGTTACGGTTATTAACTCTAATTTACCATCTTTGTCGATGTCTTGTGAAAATATCTTTCTAAAAGGATAATAAGCTAATCCTTCGTGAATTAAATGCTGCCACACCACAACAGGCTTGTTTGTATAAATATTTTTCAAAATACTATACGTTTGAAAATATTTTAACCTAATAAATGATAAAGAATTCTTTTTTATACCAAAGCAGGCTATTTCATCTTCACCATCATTATCTAAATCAGCAATAGTACCAAAATCTCCAACTTTATCAAGAGTCCATAATATTTCAAAATTCTTCAACATTATGAGGGAACTTTGTCCTCTGTACATAAAATGAGAACTCGGACCATTAATAAGAAGTGTATAATAATCTCCTTTATATTTTCTTGTTATGATTTGATTAGTATCGTTTTTCTTTGTCCAAAAAATATCTCTTTTATAAGGTAAATACTCACGATATAAACATTGTTTACCACCTCTAAATCCCTGAATAGTTCCACATTTAGTTGATACTAAGATTTCTGGAAGACTCGTATCTGATGTAGAAAATTCGCGTAAATCTGATATAGCACTAATATAATTACGTTGTAAAGGAAGATATTCACTTAAGGGAACTAGCTTATTATCCTGGAGAATCTGTCCAATTCTATTAAAAAAAACTATGTTATAAGTATGGTCATTAAATATCCTTATAAAAGATATTTCCCTGAAGTCTGTATTCCCTGTTGAAGGGGTAAATATGGTATTTGAATCTTTATTGGTAGAAAGAAATATTTTCATTAAAGGGATAGATTTATTATTACGATCAAAGTATCCACCTGCTATGCACCTAAAATCACCTTTATCAGTAGAATCATTTGTATTAGTAGCATTAGTGCCCACTCCTATACATGTTAAAACACTATCATCTTCTGATAAACAATTATTAAGTGATAAATCTTCATTCAAATTCCAAATAGATCCACTACCAGACTTTTTATAACGATAATTAGAAAAGCCAATAATAAATACTTGATTTACTATATCAAAGTCGAGATTTACTATTTCTTTTTTAAATTTTTTTTCTTTTAACAATTCGAACATAAAAATTGCACCGATTTGCATCTAATAAATAATTTCAATTGTATTTTTCTAAATGACTATAATAAAAAAAAATATTGGTTTTTTTTAAAATATATTATTAGAGAGAAATAAATTTTGTCTTAATTTTTGTTTTAGAATTAAATTTAATATGAATCGATCCAAATATTTCCTAAACCAATATACAATCCGTTTGGTATTCCAAAGAAATATGTTAGATTATAATTTATAGGAAAGTGGATATTTTGAATGCTTGGATATAAAGTGGTCAAAACACTCCAAAGAGACTCAGCTGCGGAAACAGCTTCGTATCCAGTTGCTAAGCCACCAATAAAATCAGTTAATATTGAAGTACCGGTTGTATGAAGATTTTGCATAAATTTAAGAGCAGGTCCTACAGTTGTGCAAATTGAGAGCATATTTGTAATAAAACCAGCTGAGGAAACTAGTGTATAACCAAAACCTGAACCTGAAGAACCCCAAAAAAATGATCCAATAAGGTTGAAAGCCGCTGAAAGTAACCAATAAACTGTACCTTCCAAAGAATTACCAGTCAATGCGGTTCCCATAAAAAGTAAGTTAAAAGCAGATGTAACGGCATACATATTTCCACTACCAGCTAATTCAAATTCTCCAGCAACGGTTGAGTCAAGTTCGGTATCAATAAAAGCAATAAAACCAACATCAACAACAGATTGAACTACATTGTAAAGAGGTGAAAGTAAGGCACCAATCCAAGATAAGGCACTAAAGAGATTATTCCATAAGAAATTCCAAATTTGGTTCATGGCCCAATTAAGCATATATACACCTAGTGCATTAACCCATCCATCAATTCCTAGGCTTAAATACTCCCCAATAAGAAACAAAATTACTATTCCAGATATTAATGTGAAAATAGAATGCAATGAAATATTAATATTAATTGTTCCTAAGGGATTAACTGGTACAAATAAATTTCCAAAATATTTTGAAACCATGGTATTAAGCAAATCAGAAGCTATGGAATTTTCACCAAAAGCCTGAAAAGCCCAAGCAGAAGCTAAATAACCAGCAATAGTTGCATCAATAATACCTGGTAAACCAAACATATGACTGTTGACCTGACTTACACTGGTACTATTACAGGAAGCAAAAAATGTATATTCAGCATGAGTAGAAAGTATAGGAGCTAAATTATTCCATTGAACTGAATTTACTCCATCAGTTAATCCAGTTCCATTATCCAGTCCATGAGCAACAACAATTAAAAGTACAGACTTATAAGAATGGAGAGTATTTTCTAAATTTGGTAATGAAGTTTCAGTAGATTGAATTGTTCTCAATTTGTATTGGTTTGTAAATAAAGTAGTACTGAAAGTTACAGTTCCAAAATTATTAACAATCTTAGGAAGAGAAGATGAGTTAGTTGGGTCGATGTTCATATTATTAGCTAAATTATCAGAAATAACTTTAGTAGCTAAATCAGTTGCTAAAGTATGTCCAATTTCAACCACTAAAACATCAGGTCTTGCAGAATTATCAATTTGGGATTGATTAATTGCGTTAACTGCAACAGGCATTAGGAAAACTAATAAGCATATTACAGAAGCAATTAAAACTAATTTTTGTTTCAATCTGATTAACACCTTAAAAGTATGAAATTTGTTAAATTTCTACTTCATTATTTCCCTAGAATTCATAGTAGATTAATTCTAAGGTTAATTTGAAAAAAATTCATCCTTATATATATTTCAGGTTACCGGAAATCAAAATAGAATATATAAGAAGGATTCTAATAAAGCAGTTAAACAATTACTCAATAAATTAAAGCATTCAATTTTAAACTGATGAAAGAAAAAAGAAATTAAAAAATGAATAGATAAGGCTTAAAACCTGTTTAATGGTGATTTTCGTGGTTGCCAAAATGCAAAAGAAAAGAAAAGTAAAGATTTTAAAAAAAATGTTTGAAAAAATTTGGTTTGGCGATATTTTTTTCAAAATTAAGAAATTTTAATAAAAAAAAACTAAATAAATTACGATGAATGGAACATTACCTAAATATAAATTTTATTTGCAAAAAGCTGAAATTATTATGAAACGGATAAAAATAATAGTAGAAAAAAAGCAAACAAAAAAAAGACGTATTGTTTGCTTATAAAAATTTTAATCCATAACAAAAAAAGATTAAAATAAATGTAGAATTGATTATTATCTAAAAAATATTGTTTAAATTCATCTAATGCAACTATTCAAAAAGAATTTCAATATTAATAAAATAATCAGCTTCCAGGGAGAGAAATTGATCTTGAATACGTCTATCAATTCTTAAATAGTTTTTTCTAACTAAGAAATCGATGTCCTTATATATTTCATCATTATCAGGGTTAATTTGGTCATGAATGATCTAAAAGACTTTCAATGATCTAAAAGACATTCTATGCATGGATTATGAAGAAGCAAAACTTAAAAACATTATAGAAAAATATCTGGATGTATCAATTACAATCGATGAGATTACAAGAAAGGAACTAATGTTAAAACCAGGTTTGATCATACTAAATAAGAGAGTCGTAG
>DAHXPE010000258.1 GCA_027364495.1 Candidatus Heimdallarchaeota archaeon
TTTTTGTCGTCTTTTTGAAATGACACTATAATAAATTTTTATTTATTTTCAAGCAAAGAAGTTGCTTTTACAAGTAACTTCGATTCTCGTTATATGAATAGTCCTTATTGACTTGAGAAGGATTTAAGTTTGTTTTAACATTATTCTTGGAATGCAAGCATTATACACATATTATTAGGAATTAAATTTAGAAATTGATTTTTTTACTTTTTTATTACAGGACAGTTAATTTATAAAAAATATATGCACCAAGAAATTGTTAATTTATAGCTTTGAAATAACATTTAACTGATGCAACAGCATGGATATAGCTGATTTACCCTTACCCAAACATATTATTGATGCCTTGCTCAAAACAGAGCCTTTTACTACACTTAATCCTCCGCAAACTGCTGTTGTTGAGGCTGGTTTATTTGATAGAAAGAATTTTTTAATCACTATTCCAACAGCATCTGGTAAAACGTTTATTGCTGAATTATGTGCCTTACAACACATCATTTCTTTTCATAAGAAAGTTATTTATTTAACTCCTTTGAAAGCATTAGCTTTGGAAAAATTTCATGATTTCAAACGCTTTAACTTAATGGGTGTCAAAGCGGGAATCACCCTTAGTGATTTTGATTCTTCTGACAGTAAAATTATTGAAAAATCTGATATTATCATTTCAACTAATGAAAAAATCGATTCCCTCCTTCGACATAATAGATCCATTATGCAGGCTGACATTTCCTTACTAATTATTGATGAATGTCACCTTATTGATGATAGTTCACGTGGTCCTACTCTTGAAACTTTAATCGTTAAAATCAAAAAAATTAATCCATCTATTCAGCTTTTAGCTCTTTCAGCCACTGTTAGTAACTCAGTAGAACTTGCTTCTTGGCTTAATGCCTCATTAATACAGTCAAATTGGCGTTCTGTTCCTATTAAGGAATTTTTTTGCAATCAACAGGGGTTCATTCTTGATCGTGATGCCAAGCATATACGAACCATATCTCGCTTTGATATCTTAAGTACATTAGTTAAAGAAACTCTCAGTGATAATGGTCAGGTTTTAATTTTTGCTAATAGTAGAAAAACTGCTCAAAGTACTGCTAATGCTTTGAAAGATTCTATTAAAGATTATATTTCTGATTCAGATCGTAAAATAATATCCTCTTCTATTTCTTCTCTTCGTAAAAAAAATCAAATTGTCGATAAAACTTCTAATTCGCTTGTTGATCTTTTAAAATTAGGGATTGGTTTTCATCATGCTGGATTATCCAATGAACAACGGCTTATTGTCGAAACCTTATTCAAAGAAGGCAAATTAAAAGTAATTGTGGCAACCCCGACTTTAGCTGCCGGTATTAATCTACCGGCAAGACGAGTTATTATTTCAAGCATTTGGCGTTTTTCAACTCTAAATTCCAATATGAATCCAATCAAGATCATGGATTATGAACAAATGCGAGGTCGAAGTGGTAGACCTAAATATGATTCATTTGGTGAAAGTTTTGTAATTGGTTCTTCTGAACGGGACGAGGAGGTTGTATTAGGTAAATATTTTTCATCAAAAGGATCTGAAGACATTGAATCTAAGCTTTCCGCTGAACCTACTCTTAGAATTCATTTACTAGGAGTTCTGGCTACTGGTATCGTTAATAATTATACTGAAGTTAAATCTTTTCTTGAAGAAACATTTTATGGCTTTCAATTTAATGATTTTGAACGTCTTGAAAGAAATCTAAAGAAAGTAATTGAATCACTTGAAAAATTTGGATTTATTAAAGGAAAGGGAGAAGATATTTTAATAACAAGGCTTGGAAGAAGGGTGAGTCAATTATACATTGATCCAGTAACTGCAAATATAATTATCATGGGCCTGATCAAATCTCTTTCTTATTCTGATTATAAACCACTTATGTTTATACATCTCTTTTGTTTGGTACCAGACATTCGACGTATAAGTATGAAGAAAAAAGAGTGGGGAAAAATTGATGTTCTTTTTGAAGAAGAAAGAGGAAACTTATTATCTGTTGAGGATTCGAATTTTAAATTTAAAACTGAAAATGAAATAGAATCCTTTAAAACTGCGTTAATTATTATTGATTGGATAAATGAAGTTCCTTTGCCGATACTTTTAAAAACTTATGATTTGACTTTAGGAGATTTTCAAAGGCTTCTCGATACGGTTATTTGGGTAAGTTATTCTGCTAAAGAATTAATTAAAGAGTTATTGGCAATTTTAGATGAAAAAGATGTGACAAATTTTATT
>DAHXPE010000259.1 GCA_027364495.1 Candidatus Heimdallarchaeota archaeon
TCTTTGAAACAAAGTTTATGTATTAGATAAGTAACCTATCAAGTAGTGATACTATTAAACTAGCTATTGCCGGTGTTGGAAACGGATTTTCAGCCTTTATCCAGAGTATTGTTTTGTATAGTGATAGTGAAAGAATGACTAATCTTAATTTTCCACAAATCGGTGGATATGGTGTTAAAAACATTCAAATAGTAGCTGCATTTGATTTTAATAAAGAAAAGGTTAATCAACTTTTGGACAAAGCTGTATTTGTAAGTACAAGTGTTACAAAGGAATAAATGTCAAAAGAGAAATTAAATAAATTTAGCAAAGTCAAGGTAAATAAAAAACCTTTATTAGATGAAATCGGTTCTGAACGGGCTGTTTACAAGCATGCTGTAGCAGCTATTGCTGCACATTGTTCCTTTATTAATGGTACACCTATTCAATTAGCTACTGTACCTGAGTGAGCAAAAAAATTTAAGAAAGCTGGTTTAGTTGTCCTTAGTAATGTTTTACAGAGTCATGTCGGTGGTACCAGAATGCACAACGGCTTTATGGAATTACTAAATCATTTCCGAACTCTTGAAGGTCAGGTTTTATCTATTTCGTCTAACGGATTCAAAAATCCTGCATTCTATATTCAAGAGTCTGAAGCTACTTTATGATTTAGAGAATTTATTGATGCTTATAGACTAGTTTAGTTATAATTTACAATTTATTGCATGTTTTCTAATATTTAAGTTATCAGAGATTTCAGGATGAATGTAAAAGATTTAATTCCATTATACATCGTAACACTATTCACTAGTCTCTCAGAAAGCGTTGTTATACCTATACTCGTTCCATTAAATAATAATTATCATTTAAATGGATATTATTTTTTAATTAAGGATTTAACAATTTCAATTGGTTTTTTTGAAGCAATATTTGTCTTTACTTCGACTTTTTCTTTAATTTTCTGGGGATACAGAGCAGATAAAACGAATCGAAGACCATTATTTATTATTGGCTTATTGATTTTTATAATGGGTGATATGTTAATAATTTTTCAACCACAAAATGTTGTCTACTATTTAATTGGCCGTTGTTTTTTAATGGGAATAGGAATTGGAGCATTAGGACCAGCCGCTTATTCATATACAGGTGATTTACTTTCATTTGAAAAAAGAAGTCAAATTAATAGCACTCTTAGTATTATAGGGATAGGAGGCATTGGATTTGGTATTATTTCAAGTGGGATTCTCTCAAGATTTAGTTTATTTCTTCCATTTATAATACTGGGCTTAACAGGTTTGCCTTTAATGGCTATCCTCATCATGTTTCCAGAACCAATTCGTGGAAAGGAAGAACCTGAAATAAAACAAGTATTAGATCTTAATTCAAATTCATCTACAAAAATTCGTGAGCTAGAAGAGTCATACAGCAGAAATATTAATGTGACATCTTTAGAAGTTATTCTCAAACGCAAAACAAACATTTTTATTCTAATACAAGGCTTTTTTGCACTTATGCCATCAATAATATTTTCTTATTATTTGATTTCATATCTCAATGACACAAATTATGGTGGAGTTGGTTTAGATTTAACTTTAGCTATACTCTTAGGTATGGGATCTGCATCTGGGCGATTATTGGGATTTCCCTTTTTTGGATGGCTTGGAGATAAATTACAATTTTCTGGTAATGAAAAATTCAAGAATAAAGGAAGAGCACTCATTCCCACAGTAACAATGTTTGTTCAGGCACCTCTCATGATAAGCGCCTTTTTAATTGTTCTACCTGCACTTAATAATTCAAAACAGGTTTTTCCTGACTTTATATTTTTATATCCTCAATTTATAATTTTTGGTATTCTATTTTTCGTTGGAGCATTTATCGGTGGAGGATCAGGTCCAAATCGAAGCTCTATAATGTTCGATGTTAACGAACCTGAATTAAGAGGCCAAACTTCCAGTATTTTAGCTATGGGTGATCAAATAGGTGCTAGTATAGGTCTGTTGCTAGGAAATATATTTATTGTAGCATTTGGCTATGCACATGCTTTTGCATTTCTGAGTATTGGCTATTTAATCTCTGGAATATTTTGGCTTGGCGCTTACAAGTCAATAGAAAAAGATGAAGAAGAGTTGAGATTAAAAATTAATCAACGAATCATGGCGTTAAAATAAAAATTTGAATAGTGATATTACTTTACTTATAGATATAATCAGCATTATCACCAGAATCGGAATCATCACGATCGTCTTTAATTTTTAATTCTGGTTCGATAATTTTTCTGACAATAGGGATTTGTTCTTTTTTCTGATTATTACGAACTTCTTTAATAAGATCAAGCTCAAGAAGGTAAAATTTAGTAGGGTTTTGTCTTTTAAGCAATTCAAGATAATATTTTATTTCTTCTTGCTGAACTTTATCAATTTTAAGAATAACTTTAAGTTGTGAACTTAAAAAAGGTTCAACCTTTGTCCATTGAAATTCGTCAAGTTCAATATTATATCGTGCTTTTAAAACGCCATTAGCACGTTTAAAGAGATAATTATAAGATGTCATGATATCAACTTTCGAATAAATTTGCCGAATAAGTCCCTAATTATCAAAAAATTAATCTAAATAAAAATTAATGTTAGGTTTTAAATAATATCGGAAAACTTTTAGTATATAATTTTTAATATTTACTTATCTTTTATCCTTTAAACACTTTTCGATTTGTCAGCGGTGACCATTATAGAATCAGTATTATTTATAAAATCTAAAAAATTAATCCTCGAATATTTAAACGAAAAGAATGCAGAAACAACAGAGGGATTAATTAAATTTGTGTCCCAAGAAGCTGAAGAGTGTCGTGATAAGGTTCCGCAAGCATTAATTTCCCTTTCTAAAGAGGGAAAAGTAGTAAAAAAATTATCGAAAGAAAAAAAAGCATTTGTTTGGAGCTTACCTACCTAAACCAGATTAATGTAAATTAAGTACAATTGAAAACAAATCAAAATTATAGTTTCCAAAGAGCAATTTTTTTAAAAATAATGGTTGTACCTAATTGAAAAAATTTGTATCAAACTAAAAAAAAAAATTAGTGAGTAGTTTTAATTTTTTCTTTTTGCTTAAGAGCAAAAAATCTGACAAATTTAATAATACCTCTTAGACCTTCACTACGAGCTATACCGAGTTGATCACGGTTAAAAAATTTAAAAACAATGTCCGGATCTATGGCTAAAATTTCATCTAAAGAAGCACCAGAAGCAACATCCTGCATGATAGCTGAAATAGCTTTTGCAGAAATACCGTTTGGATTTTCTACGGCAAAATGAAAATTCAATAATCCATCAGGTCGTTCCTCTGAAAAGACAAATGCTTGACTTTCACAAGATGGTACACGGTGATTTTCCGGATATGGGCGGGAAGCAATTGCTTCTTTAACAGGTTTAAAACGATCAGCAAAATCAATTAAGAGCTGATACCGATCATTACGATCAGGAGTGAATTCAAATACTTCAAGGATTTTTTGAAGTTTTTCAGGAATAGACCGAGAAGAATTCATAGACATCAATACATTATGTTATTATAGGAAATTAAACTGATTTTTCAATAGGAACGCCAACAAGGTTACCCCACTCAGTCCAGCTACCATCATAATTTTTAACATTTTTAAAACCAAGGAGGTAGGTTAAAACAAACCAAGTATGACTACTACGTTCACCAATTCGACAATAAGCAATGACATCATCAGTAGGTTTAAGACCCTGTTCTTTTTGATATATATCAGTAAGTTGAGCATAGGATTTAAAGGAGCCATCCTCGTTAACAGCTCTGGACCAAGGAACACTTTTTGCTCCAGGAATATGACCACCACGCAAAGCACCTTCCTGAGGATAGCCATCCATATGTAGCTTTTCGCCAGTATATTCGCCTGGGCTACGAACATCAACAAATTTCTTCTTCTGGTTAATGTGTTGGAGTACCTGCTCTCTGAATGCCCGGATTTTGGTATCATCTCGTTTAGGAGCATTATAAACAGATTTTGGATAATTAGATTTATCTTTGGTTAAAGGCTTGTTTTCAAGTTGCCATTTGTTCTTTCCACCATCCATGATTTTAGCTTTAGTGTGGCCAAACAAATGAAAAACCCAAAAGCTATAGCATGCCCACCAGTTACTCTTATCTCCATAAAAAATAACTGTGGTATCGTTAGTAACACCGATTTTTGACATGAGAGAAGCAAATTTCTCTTGATCTAAGTAATCACGTCTAAGTTGATCATTTAAATCAGCCTGCCAATCTACCTCGACAGAACCGGGGATATGACCAGCGAAGTATAATAAAGAATCTTCATTTGATTCAATGATTCTAATTTTGTTATTATGCAAGTTATTAGCAACCCATTCAGTTGAGACTACAACATCGGGCATTTTATATTCACTTATTTTATCGACCATTACGATAACCTCTTTATTTCTGGCTCTGTATAAAAAAACAACTAAGTTCTTATGAAGTTAACTATTGTTAAAAAATCATTTTTTCTAAAACAAAAAAGAATGAAAAAAGAAATAAAAAAACTGTTTTAGGTTTGCAATTCCTGATAAATTATTTTGGCATTGTCAAGCATGATAGCATCTAATTTACTAGTTATTTCTTCAATTATAGAATCATTAGTTTCAGCTCTAGCAACATTGTGTAGTTGAGGTAAAAGAGGCTTAATAGATTTGTGAACACGACTTAACATTAATTCACTAAACATATTGAGAGTTTCACCGGTAACTCGCCTATAAAGTGTTTCTGCAAGAATCAAGCAGAGAGTAATTTTATTTTCTGTCTTGAACTTAAAAATTACCCGTTGAAATCCAAAACCAACGTCAGTAAAGAAGCCAAGGTTGCTTAGAGCAAATTTGTTCAACAAATGACTTAATCCACACAAAAATTGGCCATCTTCCTCAGTTTCAATTGTAGCATTTTCACAATTACGAATTAAAACTGGGAAATCTCCTCCAGAGCATATTAGGAGTCCCTTTATACCTAAATTCAAGAGTGATTTCATAACACTGGATTTTACATCTTGCGATGGTGTTATTAGTACATCATGATCAAACAGATACTCCGATAAATGTTGTGTCTCAAAATGCCGTGCAACAAGTTCAGCATAATTATTTATGAACATTCTATCTATTTGAAGACAAAATTTCTCATCAAATTTTACTTTTTGTAAATATTTATTTTCATTTCTATAAGTATTGAAGAGTTTCCGAAGTTCGGACGTAGCTACTTCGACAAATTGTATTAATTGTTCTCCTGTTATTCTTCTATGAATTATTTCGTTTAATACAATACAATAAGCTGTTCGATCATGATCAAATTTTAAATAAAAACGACTTGTCCCTATACCAAAATCAGTTATGTAGTCATTTCTCTGCAAAGAAGTAAATTTGAGAATTGAACTTATGAAAGCTGATAAAAAAATAAAATCACTTGATGTTTTGATATTATCATCAGAATAATCCCTAGCTATGAATGGAATGCCATCTAAATTGAAAATTAAGAGAGAATTAATACCTAATGAGAAAATTTCTGTTTTGTAGAAAGAATAAAACGACAGATTTTGGTATAGCTCAAGGAAAGCCATTTGGAAAAAATTCGACCCTATTGAATTTTGTTAAGGTATAAAAGAATATACCACTACAATTATATTAAAAAGGTATTCAAATTATTCACTGAATTGGTTGTTTTCAATTAATTATTATTAATAATTTTGTCATCTATATTCTTTTCAGTTATTAAATTAACCACTTTAATAAAATTTTTTTGGAATGGTTTTTACATAACTCATTTCTATTTAATACTTAAAAATTTTTTCGCAAAATGCTCTATTAGACATTCAGAAATAAATTTTTTCATGATTATCGAAAATTAAATAAGCTAACAAAAAAAAAATTTTATCAAATCAAAATAGCAATTCGTGCATACGTAAATATCAGAAATCCAAATTGAAGGGGTTTCAAATACAAAAACATTCATTGGATGTACAAAATATGGTTGACCAACTTAACGACAATAAAGCGAATAGTTTTTTGAAAGAACCGTCATTTCGTGAAGTAGTACTTATTTTTGGTCTTATTAGCCTCTTCGGAGATATTTTATATGAAGGTGCCAGACCAATACTCGTTACGTATCTGGATACGTTAGGAAGAACGGTTTTTGTTATAAGTGTCGGATTAGGATTAGCAGAATTTTTAGGATTCGCATCAAGAGTTTTTTCAGGAGTGATAACTGACAAGTACAAGCTGTACTGGGCATTTATTTTCGTAGGATATGGAATGCTTGTAGCAATACCATTGATAGGCTTAAGTAATTTCTGGTTGTATGTAATTATATTATATGCTTTGGAAAGGATAGGAAAAGGAATTTATGCTCCCTCAGAAGATGCGGTGTTTTCATCAATAGCTAAAGGTTCACTAGGCAGAGCATTCGGTTGGCGTGAACTGTTAGATCAAACAGGTGCAGTTACCGGACCAATAATTCTATCTCTAATTCTTTTCTATACAAAAAATAATTTCTTTTTAACATCCATCTGCATCTTTTGTGCACTAAAACGACCTAATCTTTTCCAGGATAGGTAAACAATGATTATAATCATAAAGAAAGGAAAGAAAAAGAAAGAAAAGGTTAAAAAGAAATTATTTTTTGTATAGAAAAGAATTAGAGATAGAATTATTGGTCCGGTAACTGCACCTGTTTGATCTAACAGTTCACGCCAACCGAAT
>DAHXPE010000561.1 GCA_027364495.1 Candidatus Heimdallarchaeota archaeon
AAAAGCTCAGTTAGATAATGTAAGGGATAGATATCGAGCTTTTTCAAGAGTTATGGCACCTCTTATAGCTTCAGCAAATCTCAAGAAAAAAATATCTGATTCTATTAAAGTTGAGATAACAAAAGATGTAATTTCTTATCATTTGCAATATCCAATAGAAATAACAAGCAACGAAATAGCAGAATATATAGTAAATAGACTAAAATCTGAGCAATAATAGTTTATTCAATTATTTTTCGTTAAAAAAGGCGCTAAACTATTTAGAAAATCATGTAAAAGCATTCCAGTCACACCCCAAATGGTTTTATCTTTATAAGTAAAGTAGTGGATGTCAAATACTCTACCTTGCCATTCTTTTTTTTCTATACGAAAGTTCTTAGAATCTAGTAAATGTGAAAGTGGAACGTCAAAAACTTCTAAGATTTCATAGCCATCAGGAATATAAGATGCTTTCTCAATTCTTTGACTTGAAAATCCATTACCATTAGGTTTGTAAACGAATATATAAGGAGTAATAAGAAAATCTGAGATCGTTATAAATTTCTTAGGATATTCACCTATAAGCATCCAATGAGGATCTTTGGGAAGAATAATTTTAAGTCCCGTTTCTTCCTGTGTTTCTCGAATGGCTGTTTCTAAAGGAGTTTCATCTTTATGCATACCACCCCCAGGGAAGGCTATTTGACCTTTATGTTGAGGAACGTCATTAGATCGCTGACCAAATATGATAGAAAATTCATCAGGTGCCTTTTCAACAAGAATTATAGAGACAGCAGCTTTCCGAAGATGCTGATATTCAAAAGCACCATCCCTTGCTTCAGGGTAAATGGTATGTTTTGTCGAATCTATCCAATTTTTAAAATTTTGAAAATCAATCAATTAAATTTGGGGTCCTAAAAAATTTTTATTATAAAAATAATCTAAATTAATTCGAAGAACATAGATTAATATTCGTTTCGGTTGATTCAAAACATGACTTATGAAGTAGAATTAAAGATTCAACTACAAAATGGAGAAAAACAAAAATTAGAAGAATATTTGAAGTTTAAAAGTAAATTTTTAGGTGGATTTAAACAACAAGATTACTATTTCGATACTTTGATTCCTTCTTTTGCTCAAAAAGATATCGCATTGCGTGTACGGATAGAAAGAAATATTAATGATACTAATAATCTTGAATTTAAGAACAATTCAAATTATAATGAAAATATTATAGAATTGACGTATAAAGGAAAGAAGATAAATCAAAATTCAAAGACCAGATTAGAGTATAATATTTTATTGGATAGTAATACAAATTTTAAAACGGTTGAGAATTTTTTTCAAGAGTTAGGATATATAAATGCTATCAACATTGCAAAAGAAAGGATGAATTACGAAATAGAGGAAGGAATTGTCCTTTCACTGGATAAAATATTTTGGAAAAATGAAAATGAATTAGGAGATTTTGTAGAGATAGAAAAAATAGCAACTGATGAAAATCAAATTGTAGAGACCGAAGAATATTTATGGAATAAATTACAATCTATGGTTGGAAAATTAACAAAAGATAGAAAAATAGTAAAAAGTTATTTAGAATTAATATTAGAGGCAAGAGCTACTAATTCATAATCGAAATTTAATTCTCAGAATTTTTTTGTAGTAATTCCATTATTTTCTGGTTAGCATGTTCGATTTCATTTAGTTTAACAAAAAGTTCTTTCCAAACAGGATTAATATCTTTTTGAAGATTCTGTTCAGCGGGGGATATTCCTTTTCTAAAATCCAAAAATCCAATGACAGTAGCCAATGGAAAGTAAAAGATTCCAAAAACAATAAAGAAAATTAGATAACTTTTTAGGAATGCAGGAACACAAGATAAATTTACAAATAAAAGCTGGTAAAAAATTATGGTAAAATTAATAATTGCAAAAGCTAAAGCAAACTAGAAATTATGTCCGCGTAAAAAATACTGTTTAATAATTGAGAGTCAATCAATCCATCTTCGGAGTATAAGTTTTTTAGGCATATCAAATTTTTGAAATTGAGAAATTTATAAAAAAGCAGATTGCGGTTCTATTTAAATATCATTATGGAATCGACTTTTCAAATCCTCAAAGCTAGTTGGGAATTACAAAAACAAACGGATAATAGTAACTCGGCATACAATGCTAAGCCTTTTTTATTAATAAAAAATTTAGAAAGCTCTATTATTGAACGTTTTTATCTTTTAGAGGGAAAATATATAAAATTTTATGTAACCGATGAAAAAAATTGTATTGGCTATGAACCAGATCAAGGAAATTGGATTGTTTGCCCAAAAAACAACAAAACTGATTCAGGAATCCTACAATGTGAAACTTGTGAAGAAGATGATTTTTTTTCCTGTAGAAAAACTTGTCAAGGTTTTCAATGTTTTCCAAAAACACCAAGAGCGAAAGCTATTTGCGACCAAAAAGAAACATTTGTGTATCTGACTTATGTAGGAGGATATTTTAAAATAGGCGTATCACTTAATCCAATCAGACGATGGATTGATCAGGGTTCATTGTATGGATCAATTTTATATAAAGGCTACGGGCTTGAAGCAAGATTTTATGAGCATACTATCGGTACAGTCCTTAATTTGAAATTAGCTGTCACTATTCCTGATAAGATAAATTCATTAGGAGAACAAATTCCTTCCAGAGATAATATTAAAAGTAAGTTTTTTAAGCATTTCGCTTCTATAAGAAAATTAAAATTGTTTGATTTGCAAACTGATCCTTTAATATACAGTTTGACAAAGTATTATCAAAAAATACCTGAACTAGAAAAAAAACCTCTTATTGATAACAATTTAATAAAGGGAACAGTTATTGGAGTAATTGGAAGATTATTAGTTGTAAAAGATAAAAATTCCTTCTATGTCACTAATTTAAAAGAATTATTAGGTAAGGTAATTACCTTAGAAAAGCCGTTAAATAAAGTGTTTGCTAAACAGAGAACCATATATGATTACGAAGAAATTTAAGATGGTTTTTTTGTCGTAACTGTATCATTTAATGTTTTTCCAAGATTCTCCATTGATTTAGATATGTTTTCAAATTGAACTTTGACGTTACGATCTAGTTTATCATATGCTTCAGTACTACTGGTTTTAAATGTGGCTGATTGACTTTGAAAATCGGATGATTTTGTTGCAAGAGAAGAAGATTGATCACGACTCTTTTCAATGAATTTAGAGATTTGATCATCAAATTGATTCACAATGGCATCTAATTTTTCATTAAGGGAAGGTTCAATCTCTGAAAACCTGGTGTTAACAGCAGCAACAGCATTTTTAATGTTCTCAGCAAATTTCTGGTTTAAATCAGTTTGACTTTCTGTGAGGTTTTTAAGTGCTTTAGCCATATTTTCTTTGGTTTCTGATCTTTTGGATGCGATGTTTGAAACAACTGCTGAAACTTCCTGTGCAATGATACTATTCAAGTCTCCTCCCCAATCGTTAATTTCCTTGCCAAACAGATCAATGGCATTATCCAATTCACTGGATGCTTTAGAAGATTTCTCTTTTCGATTTTCTTCAAAGGAATCACTAATAGAAATCACTTGTGGGGGAATACTTTCAAGTTTTGAAATGATTTCAGACTGATTACTTTCAAGTTTTTTTTGAATATCCAAGGAAGACGTTTCGATAAGTCGTTTTTGATCTTCAATAAATTCATCCATAAGTTCACGAATATCTGTTGTCAAATTTGAGAACGTAGTTATTGCTTTTTCAGTCTGATCTTTAGCAAACACATCTATACCAGTTTTATTCTTTGTAAGAATGTCTGATTCTTGTTTAATAGTGGTATCGAAAGATTTCATGACATTGGAAACAAGAGAATCTAAATTTTTTGAATATGTAGTATTATATTGTGTTAATTTAGTATCCAATTCTTTTTGAACTTTTTCTTTTTCCTTATCAAAAGAATCAATTAAGAAATCAGTCATTGAATGAAGAGATTTTTCAATTTGTTCAGCAACAGAACCCATTGAAGAAACAGAACCAGAAACTAATTTTTCTTTACTTTGTTCAAGTGATTCTTTACTTTTAGAAAGTTGAGAAATTACGGTGTCAAACAAATTTATGGTTTGTTCATAAAATAAAGAAAAATTTTTGGTGGTATTTTCCATTTCAGTATATAGTTTATTCTTAAAATAGCTGAGAGTATTTTGATATTCAGTTTCAACAGTAACATCAGTTAATTCAAGAGATTCAATAAAAGATTCTTTGATCGAAGACACTAAAGAAGCGAAAGATTCTATCTCAGAATCCTTGAAAGAATCCAAAGATTCATGAACACCATCCTGTATTCCTTTGGTTGATTCAATATTAGACTGAATTTGAGATTGTATTTTTTCCTTCAAAGAAGTAGAAATTTCATTAAAATCATTTTCCTTAGATTTAAAAGTATCATTAATCTTATTTTCAATTGTGCCCATAATATCTCTGAGACTAGCACTACTACGTTCGTAATTTGATTCCACTTCAATGATGATTTCTCGCATTAAAGCATCAATTTCATCTTGCCCGCCTTTGGTAATTGATGAGGCCTGATTTTTAAAAAGTTTCAGATTTGCAGTAACTAAATCCATAACATCGTCTGTTGTAGAACGAACGGACTCTATTTTTTGTTTTACTGCATTCGTATAAAGTTCTTTAGCTTTTTCGGTTGAACTCATTAAGCTATTTTTTACTTCATCAACAGACTGCTCTTCTTCGTCATAAACATTAGTTGCACTCGTAGAAATGCTATTTATATTTTGTTTCACAACGTCAACTGAAGATTTAATGAGTCCTTCAATGGAGTTTTGGAAATTCTTCCCTTCCAATTGTATTGATGAATTGGCTTTTTGGACCAATTCATGCATTTTTGCTCGTAAAGTATCAGCATCAGTCTTTAATGCCTGGTTTTTTCGTTGCTCCAAAGGATTAACGAGAGCGTTTAATTCATTGGTCAACGAACCCAAAGTAGATTCAAAAGACTTTTTAATAATATCAATATTTTTCAAATATTCAGTTGAATAAGTCTTCAAATCACGAGTAAAAACTCTTTGGTCCTCATTGAATTTGTCTAGATTTGTTTTTAAATCACTTTTAACTTTTGCTAAATCCTGAGTGCTCATTTGCAAACCTTTTCTGATTTAATATAATAATTAAATAATTACTAACCCTTATTTCGATTTTTATTTATAATTCTATCAGTAATTAAGGTTCTTAAAATCTTTATAGTTATTTATTTTCAACTCACTCTATGTATTGTGATTTCAATTGACCGAAAATGAAAAATATAGTTGGTTGATGAATATCTTTGGGTCGAACATTGGAAACATATCGAGTGATATTAGAAAGTGAACAGGCTCATTGGCTTAAAATGACCAAAAAGAGTTCATATTATTACCTGACAATTGAATTACTCAATAATGCACAGAAATATGCCGATGCAATAACTTTTTGGAGTAATGGCATGGTAAAAGAGAAAATTTTATTTAGTATTCTGTTTGCTCAATTTAAAGAATTAAATAAAATTCAAAAACAATATAAGTGAATCCTTTAATCCTTTTTTAACCCGAAAATTGGTTTATTTATTTTAAGTTTTTTTTATTATGAGTATTTATGTATCCAGATGAAAAACAATAATTACCTTAGGATTTTAAGTGAAGTACTTTGAGCGAAACATTAAAGGTAGCAATGGATCAATTTAATAGAGGAAAAGCTACTCAGGGTTTAATTTGTATAGGCGATTTAAATCAAATTCTCAGTGCTTTTCAAGACTCAACAGAGGCTCAAATTGTTTTATTTGATTCAAATCCTGAAAAGATTCTTGAATTTATGCTCGAACAATATAATATTCCACTTCCAATAGAAAAAAATAATATAAATTCAAGTGTTTATCTAAAACAAGGTAATCTCAATAACAAAGACGCACCTAAACATTTTTTCAAAGCATTCAAGACAAATAAGAATGATCCAAATAAAATAATAGTTTTGTCAGGTCTTGATGAATACATTGAAATGTTTACAGATCTTTTCATTGCTCTAAATGCAATTATCAAGGACCTGAAAGGAAAAAAAGTTAAAATATTTCTTGCCTTACAATTTAAGAAACAAGAATCTTATTTACAGGTTAAAAATGCTTTTGAAAAGATCGAGATTGTTGAATTTGAAAATATTTTTTCATCTAGAATCGTTCAATCCAATAAAAAACCTGTCCCTCAGACATTGGATTCTGATGACGAAAGCCAATCTGGTCAAATACCAAAAGAGACGGTTACCAAAGCTGATGAATTTAAAAGTAAGGTATTAAAAGCTATGTTAGTTTTTGAAGAACCAGAGCTAAATAAACAATCATCTGAACCAGAAAAACTTGAAAAGTCAATTAATTTATTCAAATCTTATGTAATGGAATTGCAAGCTGAAAGTGATTCGGAACAACCTCCAAATAGAAATTTAATCAACAAATTAGAAAATGCTCAATCATTATTGTTGAATGCACAACCGTTGCTATTAAAAAAATTACTCGAACCATTAGATGTACTTTTACAAAGCTATTTCAAGCGTGGAGTATCAACAATAGGAAGCATAATGGTTATTTCACGAATAATGTATAATTTTATGCTGATAGGTGAAGAAAAAAAGAAGAGATACCAATTCGTAAAAGCCATGGCTGAAAAACTACAATTGTTTAACAGAATAGATTATGCAGTTGAATTTTTTTATCTAGCTTTAGCCATTTCCAAATCTCAAGAGGATGCTGAAGTTGTCTGTAAATATTATACTCAATTAGCAGACGAACAAACTGGATTTTTAGCCCGAACTTATTATTACAGAGCCCTTGCATCAGCCTATATTACTGAAGAAAAAGCTACAATAGACCAATTAACTACCAAAACAGAAGAAACTTATAAGTACAAACCAGCTTTTCCAATTTTTTAACGAGGATAATATTTTGTTTCCAAAATTTCTTTTAAAACGAATGTATGATAAAGATTCATTACAAACAACAGATAACGGCTTTATTTTTACAATTAAAAATAATATTGCAAATGGTAACGTTGTTGAGGTCTATTTACTTTCACTTAATGATGATGAGATTCCTTTTGGCGATATCACGATCAAAAATGATAATCAAGAAATGACTGCTGATAACATTTCCATTGATAATCCTATCGCACTTCGCAAAGGAGTGATTACAACTTTTAAAGTAAAAAAAGCAAATCTTTCAGACTTGATCGATAAAGAGGTCAAAATTCATATGAAATTTAAAGTCCAAGTTCATGAGAGTAAAATGACAATCGATTTTGACTTTTCAGATACCTTGAAAAAAAATTAAAAATCTTTTTTGCGTTTATTTGCTAATCTCTCTTCTAATGTATCTTCTGATACAAGTTCGTAAAGAACTGCTTTGTCTTTTCCAGGATACTGTCGTACAATTCTTCCTAGTCTTTGAATAAATTGCCGTGATTTTCCAGATCCAACAACTATGATTCCAATTTTTGCATCTGGAATATCAATTCCTTCGTCAAGAATCTTGCTTACAACGAGTTTAGCATTTTTTGATCTTTTGTAGTACTCTAAAATCCATTGTCTTTCTTCTTTTATTGTTCTGTGCGTAATACAGGGTATAAAAAAACTTTTTGCGATCTTTTCGCAAAAAGATACGATATCAGAAAAAATAAGAACCTTGTCATCTCGATGCTGTCTCAATAACCTTTCAAGTTCAATCAATTTCGTATCTGCTGAAAAAGAGAGGTTTTTAGCATTCTGATAGGCACTTAACGCCTGTTGTGCATCTTTATCTTTATTAATTCTAAAAATTA
>DAHXPE010000003.1 GCA_027364495.1 Candidatus Heimdallarchaeota archaeon
GAATTGTAACTCTCATAAAAACTCTCAAAAAAATAGGAATAGATTCAGAGAATGAGTAGAGTTGTAAAATGAAGATTTGTTTTTATGTATAGTTTATTAAAATTTAATGTTAAATAAGAAGAGAACTTTTTAATGTTAATCAAGGTCAGATGATTATACGACACAAGAATTTGATTTAATCTGATAGTATTTCATTTTAGGAAATTTTCTATTGCATCAATTAAGAATCATGCATTAAAGAAAAATTTCTTTTCTTATTTTAAAGGAGACAAAAAATAACGGTTGACACAAGTAAATCAATTTCACCAAAAATTGTGAGTCTCATTGATAATGAAATTAACATAAGTTTTCAAATATGATGTGAAATTGCACAAGATCCTAGAAATGGTTCTTGATCACTTGATTTCAATCTTGTAGATCATAATATTAAATCACCAACTTCCACTTATCCTCTATTTGAGTAAAATAATAGGATCGACTGACAAAATCTCAGACAATCCTGAAAAAATACTCTTAAGCTGAACTTCTCCATCCGGTGTGTTGAGCAAATCAATAAACTTCCGGTCATCAACTCCGCTGAGAATTCTAGAGATGATACAGATTCTTAGGTAACTCAATAAAATTGATGAAATTGTCCGCTTAACAGAGTAGTCAGATAAATCCACTTCTGTAGATTTTACTGATTCTTCAAGCACATTCAAACTGTATTGATCTTCTGTTGGATCTTCCCATCCCCTTCCACGATGTGAAAAATCGCTTCTTAATTTGAAACCAAGGGATAGTATTTTCTTTGTAGAGTTTGGGTCTAACACTCCAATTATTTTTATTAAAGTGTGAATTCTCTTAATGAAAATCTTACTGAATTTTCTGCGCTCTTTGTATGATTTTGGCTTCTCTGGGGTAAAAAATGCTTCAAGGGCTTCAATTGTATCGTGTATACGCTCATCTACATCAATATTTTTTGACAAAATCTTGAGGTAACGTGTATATGCAATTTCCACAGGTCGTTCGATATGATTTATACTGTTCTTTGGATCTTTAGAGTAATGATAAATTCTCTCTATAAAGTCGACTTCTCTCATCAAAATGAAGAAACGTTCTAGTGAGGAATGATGTATTTTTCTTATAGTAAAAGGAGAAAATACTGTATCACTGTGCGTAGCTAATTTAATTTGCTTTTCATAAATAGGACTAATAGATAGATTTTTTAAGTAATATGAAACTTTCCACGTCTTGATGTTTAAAACTTGTTTGGATTGAAACATCTGCAATAACTGGATAATTCTGTTTGCTTCCCTGATCAGAGGTCCAATAGTTAGGTCAATTAAATCGTTTGAATCCCATTCTCTAATATACCAATTAACATAATTATTAGACTCAATATTGAATTTGTGATGATTTACCTCTAATATGGTGGTTATATCTGGTAAATGCGGGTAATTTGTCTTATCCAAATCTCCAATACCGTTATCAGCAACAATTATTGTTTCCGGTATGTCCGATTCATTTGCTTGGTGTATCGAAATCTTGCATACCGGATCTGTAATAACTACATCGTCTACAGCACAGATTCCTTTCATCCCAATGGTTGTCTTTATTTCTAGTGATCTCTCCCCCAAGTCTTTAAGAAAAAGAGATAAAAGATTCTTTAACTCTGCATTATCAAGCTCTCCCCTCTTGTTAAATCGAGTTATCGTTTCATATGAAAAAAGCGTTAAATATAATCTCGCAAAATACTCTCCTCCAGCTAAATAATTTAAGTGTTTAGAGGCCACCTCGAGCGCTTTATTGAATGATTTTAAACGTGCAATTTGATTTAATAATTTTCCTATGGACTCATCATCGTAATTTATCGTTCTATTAAAACTATAAACCTGAAAATGCAAGCTCTTGCATTCGTCTTGATTTAATTTATATACTCTAATTTTGCATTCAACTACATTTTTTTTCTTTACAGTTCCTTCATGAAAAAAGTCGTCACGGTTAGAAATATCATTCAGAAATAATTGAATAGTTTCTCTGGCAAGATTCTCAAAAACTATGTCAAATTCATCAATAGAAGACACTATTTTGACATACACGTAATAAATATTATAATTTTTCTCTTTCATTTAATCTACTGAAATATGTGGTAAGAATATGTCGAAAAATTTTACCTTAAATAATAAAATAATGTAGCTACTTACGTTTTTATACTCTACAATTAATATTATTTTTATAAATCCATTGATATTAAATCGAAGAACGAATCGGTGAAAGTTTTTTTCTTCATAATAAGAGCCAATGACAGGTCAATTTCAGTATTTTCTACGATAGCAAGAATTTTCTGCAGAGGGGACATATCATTCCATTCATTTTTTAAGTCAAATGTTCTTGGCATGGGTTCATTTGAAAACGATTTATTTATCTTATCCAGCAACGTGCTGAAGTAAGAATTAAAACTAGGTTCTTTTATAGACTTTTCTTGAGCATTTTTATCTTCCATAAATATAAATTCGTTTAGATCTGTTGTTTTAATGAGTCTGGGATCAGAACAAAAGTAACCTACATTTTCGGGTGCTGTGTAATACACAATATGCTTGCTCGAATCAGCTGGATGCAAATCCGGAAACTGATTTAAATTAAATGCTTTACTTGTACTGATGACGGTTTTGGACTTAAGTTGTTCTAACAGACTGTTTCGATCAATAACCGTTGGACTAACATAAAAGACATTTTCACCATTTGAGGAAAGTTTTCTAAGTAATTTATGCTGTAAATGGTAATCGCCATATTTTTCTTTTTTGTTGATTTCGTATCTAAATTTAGTGTAGGGACTATTGTGCAATGGATCAAAACAGGGAGTTTCTGATCTAAAATATATTTTGGGAATCTTGAATTGAAAGAAGATGGATGTTACAATAGTATGGCTATTGAATTTAAATTTTGAATCAAATCCTTCATCTTTTTCTTTTATAGAGTTAGGCATATATATCTCAAATAGATTGGTTGCACCAATTTTATTGATAAATTCATAGTCAAACGCCAATTCAAACTCCTTCTCCGATATGAGTGGGCCTCTCATACTACACCAAAACATTTATAGAATATATAAATATTGAATTCCTAGCAAGAGAAAGGTTTAAGATCTTCCCATAGAACTCTAAAATCGAAAAAAGTTGAAAAGATGTGAACACTAATAAAAAATCATTTAGAAACGATAATCAATAAGAAACAAAACTCCTTCTCTCTAATATTTAGAAGAAATTCACGTGGAAATGGATGGTGCCGACGTTTACAAAAAATAATTGTTAGTCTATGTGAATGTTTCTTATAATTCTATCAAAATCAATTCTTAAATCGTGTTGTATAGAATGAACTTGTGCTGATCTGAGTCCATACTTAAATCCTGAATATGAAATTATACGATTAAAGCTGTTCCTGACTTCTGATAAATGAGTAAGTCAACAAATAGAGCAAAAATAAATTTTGAACGAACAACTGCTATCTTTTCACAATCGATTGTCTTTTTGAATGATGAATTCAAACTTTTAAAGAATACTTGTTCATTACGTTCATTTTCGAATCATATTATCTTTTCCACAAATACTTCTTGATTCAGTAAAAAATTTTAGAAGATTGTGCTTGAATAATTTATATAAGGATAAACAATCACGTATAGATCATGGGGAGCCCCAGTGGCTGAGAGGATCTTAAAGATCGACCCTTTGAACCTGATCCGGGTAATACCGGCGGAGGGATTGGAAAATGTTAGAAGGAAATAAATCAAATCCATTTAAGAACAACATGTACACAGGTAC
>DAHXPE010000004.1 GCA_027364495.1 Candidatus Heimdallarchaeota archaeon
ATCCTTTTTTGTTCCCTCACTTTCTGCTTTTAGTAGCCAACTTAAGCATACTCGTGAAGGGATCGAATTGGAAAACAGGTGGCTCACTTTTTGCTCGATCAACCAAGCGAAAAGTGGCTCAAAACTAACTTATCAAATACAGTTGCATACGAAATGTGCAGAAGAAAAGACTTTCCAAAATTTTACGCAGGACGACAGATTAGAATTTTTAAATCTGATTTAGAAAGCTATTTGAAACAGCAAAATGAAAGATAATCCTTCAAAATCGCCTCTCCAGCGATTTTTTATTTATTTTCAGTCAAATATGCCATATCAACATGAAATGAGCTTACAGAGCCTGCTATTTATTTGATTAACACTATTCTTTATTAAATATGGTAAAAAATTAATAAAAGTGAAAATATTAAATTTCAAAAATATTTCAAACGCCAGAATTTGAAATCTAAGCGAATACAATTACATCCTGTCAAAATAGGCTGTACCTAACTTGATCCTCTTTTATTTTTTTAATGAGTGTCAAGTTAGGATTATTAGCCTATTTTATTGTCAATTTCAAGCTATTTGTAAAGGAAAATAATAGATATATACCTGACAAAAAGGAGGGCATTTCAATGATTGGACAAAGAATTGGATATGTGAGAGTGTCTACTATTGATCAAAATACAGATCGTCAATTACAAAATGTCAGTGTTGATCGAATATTTGAAGATAAAGCAAGTGGAAAAGATACCAATCGTCCACAGCTTGATTTAATGCTTTCATATTTACGCGAAGGTGACACACTTGTTGTTCACAGCATGGATCGCCTAGCACGTAATTTAGATGATTTAAGGAAAATTGTTAAAACACTAACAAAAAAAGGTGTCAAAGTCGAATTCGTAAAAGAAAATTTGGTGTTCACTGGTGAAGATTCACCAATGTCAATTCTTTTACTATCAGTAATGGGGGCTTTCGCTGAATTTGAACGTGATCTAATACGTGAAAGACAACGTGAAGGAATCGCACTAGCAAAGAAAAAAGGTAAGTATAAAGGACGGAAAAGAGCATTGAATAAAAATCAAATAGCAGAATTAAAAGAACGAATAAAAAGCGGTGAATCAAAGTCAGCACTAGCACGAGAATTTAAAGTGAGTAGGGAAACAATTTATCAATACCTTCGACAAGAATCATGATTGATTCTTTTTTTATTTGACTGAAAGAAGGTGAAAAAATGGAGAATTTCGGTGGAAAAAAAATATTGAGTGTATTGACAGCTCACTGCTTTTTTATGTTGATATTTCAAATTACAATACATAGTCTGGAAAATTGAAATTTTCTAACTCATGATACGTATATACTTTACTTGTTTTTCGTGAAGGTGGTAAAAAATCATTACAAGTCTTAGCATGATCAGATAAATGATTGATATTTCGCATATCAGCCTTACAAAATGTACCTTTGCTATCTTCTGCATAGAATCTACATTTTAGACAATCGGATTGCTTATAATCCATTTCACTACCACCACTTAACCCAAATACATCTGAACGTTCATGAAGTTCAAGCAAACCAACGCTCCAAAGTGAAGCCAAAAACAGCCTATCCGATGAAATATCAACGTCTATCGTAAAATCGCTTTTACCGTCTAATTCAATTAGTACTTTATCATCAACTGTTAATGTCGCTCTTTGCTTTATTTTACTGAAATATTCAAATATTTTTGTGCTGAAATTATGTAACATTGCTCGTTTAGTTTCAATTTCGTCTGTGTCGTAATATGAATCATCTACAAGATAGCTAATAATGCCAACAAGTGAATGAGCTTCAACCAATTGATTTTCTGTGCCAAATTTATAGCAATATTCCCAACTTGGATTTTCATTGTCTTTTAAAACATGCCAAAAATTTTTTCGCCAATCGCCAGTGTTCCGATGATCCACAATTTTTTCAAGCACAGCACTCATTTTATCATCCCTTTGATCAATATAATAATATTTATAATTATACAATATATTTTTATTAATATATTGTAAATGAAGTTGATTATAATTTATGGTTTTTAGATTGTTTTATATTTGTGTGTGATGTTGAATGTTGTTGTGGCTGTCGCTGTGGCTGATCCTGTCACGGTCACTTATCCTTTATCCCTTCATCTTTCATCCTTTATTCTTTATCCTTTCATCTTTTCATTCCTTGATCTTATCCTTTGACCTTATCCCTTGATCTTATCCCTTTGCACTGCACCAGACCAGCGCTAAGCGCGGTCAGGGGGCGCACTACCTTTACTGCAATTAAGCAACACAAGCCGAAAATGCAACGAGAAGAATACAGTGTTACTCTTGCTGTGCGCCCCCCTCCCTTGAGTAACGAAAGAGATACAAGTTTAGTTCTTACGCGCCGCCAGAACAGGCGTTCGCCAATACACTATTTACACACAATATATCCACAGCCATCATACGACTATCATATTCTCGAATTAAGTTATACCTAATTTATACCTAATATACCCCCACTAATATCAAACAATCATAATAAAAAGAGTATACTCTTATCATAAGAATGTACTCTTTTATACTATGTGCTATCAGATTACATACCATAATCTTATTCAAGTCTTATGGTAGATTACGACAATTCAATCATATTGGACAATTCGTTCTGATCCTGATTATTCGAAGAATTTTTATCTAAAAGCCGCTTCAACATTAGAATTTCTTCACCTGCTGAGAAAAAATGCATTTCAACAGTGTCATTTTCGTAATCTGTCCAAATCTTTTTAATGAAATCTCTTCGTTTAGCATCTTTTGTGATCCAAATTACATTTTGATACCCTTCTAACCTAAAGTTTAAATTTGTTATATACATTCGAAATTTTTTCAATAATTGTGTTGATGTTTCGGTGCTGTTATCAAATTCTATCCAATAATGCTGATTTTCAAATTTTACGAAAGCATCTGGACGGATGTAGGTTTTTTGCAAATCTGCTTCGTTAATTCCACCTTTCACCAAACGAAGCGTAAACAGGTAATCTGCTGCTTCTCTCGTATTAAACCAATCAAAATTTCTGCCAAATGTTTCAACCATTCTTTCTAAAATATCGTTCAATCCTAGAAAATGACCAATTTGTGATTCTGGTGCTACCTTGATTGAACTATTTCTAGTCATACTCTGAGAGTATAAGACCCCTTTCTGACTTAATCTATATACCGAACGGTGATCAGGCAAACTTCCAACGATAATCAATTCTTTTTTGTTTAATTCACGCAATGTTCTATCCAACGTTGGAGGACTAAAGCTGGATACTGATAAAAGCTGCTTTCTGCTTGCTATCCCTAAATCGAAAAGTGCGCCAGTTATTTTTTCAAAATTACGATAATTATTATTGCTGAACCAGTCAAAAATCATTTTCACCATCTCCTGCACAAATTGGTTTATCTTGGAATAATGAGTTCATCATCCATGTAATTTGCATGCTGATCTTTTATTTTATTCGTGATCTTCTTTTTCTTTTTTCTTTTTTGCTCTCGTTCATATTCTAGAAGTAAACCAGCAATAAATTCTGAGTGAGCTTCAGAGTCTATATTCATTAATACTTTAATTGCATTTTGGCTGTATAAAGTAATAGAAGTTGTGTATTTACCTTTCACGATCCATTCACCTTCTCGATGGTAATTAGAAGAAATATTTCGTTATAAATTAATCATTTAATTATCATCTAAATTATATATCATAATAATAAAATTTAGAAGGAAATATTAAATATTTGTTTATTTATTTAATTCAATAATCATTTTGCCATACACTAGCAGACTAAATAGAGAGGAGTTGATAAAAGTGGATGAAAACTTATTGACAATAAAAGAAATCGCAAAAATTATGAATATTGCAGTTTCAACTGCTTATGAAGTTGCACGTCGAACTGATTTCCCTGCGGTACGAATAAATAACTTAGTTCGTGTTTCAAAAGCTGACCTGTTTGCTTGGATTGAGATGCAAAAAAATAGAGGTGAAAAAATTGAACAAAATCACGATCATAGCTGATGTTTCAAATGAAGTTGATCAAGTGAATTATCTCGATATTGACTTGAATCAGATCTTGAAAAATGACTTGATAGAAATTGATAAAAGAGTAGATGAAATTAATCCAGCTTTGCACGATTACATTTCGTTCATGTCAAACTCGCATTTTCAAAAAGTCACTGTTGATGGGAAGATTAAAGTAAAGACGAATAACAAACGAATTAAAATTGATGACACGCTAAGACAATACAAAATCGACGAGTACGAAAAAATAAAAAAAGTACATGCAACAAACACGAATAAAGTAGACAAAGCTAGAAAAGGGATTGTGGATTTTGTGCTAGAAAATGTATTTAATTCAAAGCATAAAGTAGTTGTTGGCGATCTTGAAGCTGGTGGTGGAAAATCAACAGCCTATCAAACAGTAGTAATAAAAAAATGGATAGAAAAAGGTTATCATGTTCCTTCTTCGAAGATGGCTATTGAATACAAAGATGAAGATGGGAATAAAAAAGAATGGTATTTAAAAATGTATCATCACAGACTGTATCTCGAAATTGATAATCACGAAATAGGTAATGATGCTTACAAACAAATTAAAAATACCTTATTAGAGCTAGGATTTAATGAAAAACAAATTGAAAAACTAGTACTGCATTATCACGGCAGAAGTGATGATAATTGTCCTGATTTTGAACGATTGAATAAAAAAGTACATGCAACAAACACGAATAAAGTAGACAAAGCTAGAAAAGGGATTGTGGATTTTGTGCTAGAAAATGTATT
>DAHXPE010000013.1 GCA_027364495.1 Candidatus Heimdallarchaeota archaeon
CAGAAGCACAGGAGGGAGGTGTTCCTGTACCTTGAGAATCCCAAGGTGGAGAAGACATCAGACAAGGCGGAACAGCATTTCTCCGTCCAGTCATGGCTGTTGAAGCACCGGTTCAAGACAAAGGAGGGGTTGATAAGAACATCCTACTGGTATCACCGATACCTATCAACCGGAATGTGACAATGTCATAGTTTAGAAAAGTTTTTAAAAGTTTATCAATTACGGTCAGAAAATTCTTGAAATTAAGTTGAGATTATGAGATTAACACTAGATGAGCGGTGCATCATTTTACTTTCAAATAATCCTTTTTAGGTTATCTCTGCTGATGTACTAATGTAGAATGTCCTTGACTTTTCAAAATTCAGAATATATCTTAAATATTTCAATACCTATATTCTTGGAAACGCGAAAGATTTTCATATTGATTTGATTATGGAACAAACAAAAAGTTCAATATAATAAAAGCAATTGAGTAACACTTGGATAATACTTATGTTGATGCTTCAACTGAAATTACACCAAAAATATCTGTCATAGTTCCAGTTTTTAATAGACGCGAATTCCTCATGAAAGCAATGGTTTCATTAAAAGAACAAACATTAAATAAATTATTATACGAAGTAGTAGTGATTAAAAATTTTTATGACGATTATCTTGATTTAAAAATTTCTGAATTTGGTTTTATAAACCTTTTTTCTGATGGAACAATGGGTGACAGATTAGCAAGTGCTATTTCTCAATCGAAAGGAACGATTATTTGCTTTTTGCAAGATGACGACATTTTTTTCGCAGAAAAACTTGAGCTAATTTTTAATAAATTCTCAGAGAACAATGAGATTGGTTTTATTAGTAATGGATTTGAACAAATAGATCAATGGGGAAATTTGATAAAAACTAGGAATAAGATTATAAAAAGAGAATCTTTTTTCTCAAATTTAGATAAAAGAGATTTGATAACCATATCCTTTATGATTAAAAATGGATGGGATTTTAATCTTAGTTGTATGAGCGTAAAAAAATCAATTATAGAACCTTACCTTAGCGATTTAAGACAAATAGAGGGCGCCGATGATTCTTTCGTATTTTTTATATCTCTTTTTCAAGAGGGAAGTTTATATAGAATTGAAAAACCAATTACAAAATATAGATTACATAATAGTGCAACAAACAAATTTGGCAAAATTGATGTAATGCTTATGAAAAATTATTCAACTTTTAAAAGACAAGTTAAAACTTTTAAATTACTTTATAATCTTGCACCAAACAAAATATTTAAGGAAATAATTAAGAGTGGGATAATGGAGAGAGAAATAGTAATAGAAATAGTTTCTCCCCATAAGATAAAGATAGGGTCAACGTATAGCAAAATCAAATGGTTAGTAAATCATAATCATACATCAAATATGAAATTCATCATTAAATTAATTTTTGAGACCATAATTAGCACAATTAGCAAAAAAATTGGAAAATATTCATATTATACTTATATGAAACTAAAATTTTCAGAAAACAACAATAACGGAACTGGGAATTGAAATAAGGAAAAACTTAATACCACTTAGAAATGATACCAAAAGATATGAGGTCTGGCGCTCTTGAGTATTAAAAATTATTTCTTAGGATTCGTACTTAAATACTCCATTGAAATATTACTTTTAGTAGCCTTTTTTACATATGTTATTGTATGGTCCGATATTACATTAATTAGGCTATATACTTTAAACGCTTTGTGGGCTGATCTTGGGCTGGCAATGGAAAGAAGTTGGTTGGTCTATAATAATAATTGGAACATAGATGGATATATATTTGTGCTTTTTAACTCTGGGATTTTATATTTCACTTTTCCCATTTCAATTCCGCATAATTTTCAATTATTATTAATTTTTCAAACGATTGTTATTGGAGGGGCATGTTTTCCAATATTTGGAATTGCTAAACATTTCATAAACAATAAAATATATTCATTGATAATATCACTTACCTATCTTATGTATTTTCCAATATCTGGTCTCAATTGGTATGATTTTCACTATCAAGCACTATTCCCAATTCTTTTTCTCTCAGGATATTATTTTTTTATAATTGATAAATTAAAAGCATCATTTTTTATTTTATTTTTGTCAGGAACAGTAAGGTTCCCTTATTTTATCTTTGGTTTCTTATTCGGATTGATTGTTTTATTACAATGCTATTCATTTTGGAGAAACAAATCTAATTTTTCATTTAAAAAAATCAATTATGCAGTTGGACTGGTTATTGTTTCTACAATATTTCTATTAGGAGCTTTTCTTTTTAATGGAGAATATTCATATGTAAATTCGACTGTGGGATATAATAGCGAGAATCCAATATTTAGTAATTTATATACTGGAATGAAAACATTTTTACTTGTGTTTTTTCCTTTTGCATTTTTACCATTTTTGTCTAAGCGTTGGTTTATATTCTACTTACCTTATTTAGGTTTTGTAACTATAATTGGAGGATATGCGGTGGATATACCTAACGCATTTCATTATCAGTATACTGCAATGATAACTCCATTTACATTCTTAGGGCTAATCGACGTTCTTAACCAATATTTATCTATGAAAAATAAACCAAAAAAAATTATATCTCGATATTTTCGTTTCGCTATGAGCAAGACCAAAATATTAATCTTGACAGTGGTTATATTATCAACTATATCTGCTACCCTTTTTGAGCCTTATAGTCCGATAAATAAGTATACTTTTGACAATTTTTCAAATTTTGGTAATTATTCCCCTGGAAGTCCAAATGCCTACAATTATTTAAATCAAGTTATGAGTTACATCCCTCAAAACAACGCATCAGTAATAACTCAGTTCAATCTTCCAGAAATCTACCCAAGAGCACAGATTATACCATCATTTCCCAATCAAATTTTTGTCTTGGTCGGAGGGCACTCAGCTTTATCTAGTTTTAATAATCTAACTCTTTGGGCAGTAGAGCATAATCAATATAATATAACTGTTGAAGAACATCATACTTGCACAAATATCAGTATACACATATATTATTTACTAGCATATTCGAAATCCCCATGGTATTATAATGATTACCCAGACAGCATGCAGAATTTTATTTATTTGATGAACGAATCAAAAGAATACGGTATAGTCGTAAATTATCATGGATTCTATCTTCTTCAATGGAAGTATTATGGCCCAGTTCTACTAAATGATCCAAATTGATTGAAATGTTCTGCCAATTTTTTATGAGCATGAGGTGCTCTAAATTCATCAATCACCGTTGATCCTTTCCCAAAATTTTTTAACTTTTTGATCAAATCTCAGATCAAAATACGGTCATTTCGAAAGGTGCAATTACAACATATTTGAATACAAACAACGATTCGATTTTATTTGCGATTACGCTGAATAAACTTTCCTTTTAGGGACACAATAAAAAACTATATGAATAGAGAGGTAAATCAGTGTTGAATGGATCCTACTCAAAATTATGGTAAGTCAACATTTCCATTGGTTTCTATAGTGTTGACAGTTTACAATGGGATAGCTGATGGTCTTAATGAATGCCTTGGGTCTATTTTTCAACAGTCATTTCCGAATATTCAATTAGTAATTGTTGATGATTGCAGTTCAGATGGATCGTCAAAATTATCAGAATCTGCCGTAAATTCAATTGGCGGAGAGTATATACGCCATATCGTTAATCTAGGACTTTCAAAATCACTTAATGATGGAATAAAAGCTTCGCAGGGAGAGTATATCCTCATCTTACAACAAGATTGTTTTCTGTTAGGGGATAATTGCATACGAGATGCAATTGTACATTTGGAAAATGAGAGTGATATAGATATTTTAATTGGTAGACAGAAATATTACTTCGAAAATTTGAATTTCTACCAAAAATTTATTGAGTTTAGATTAGGGCATATTTATCTTAATACTATCTTAAAAGAACAAATAGGACTGACGGAGAATAAATGTGATTTACTCAAAAGGAAAACTATGTCTAAAATTGGTTTTTTTGATGAGAAATTACGATTGTCTGGGGAGGACCAAATTTTTTCTCATAAAGCCAATGAATTAGGATTGAAAATGATAATATCTGATTGGCCAATGTACTCAAACTCATTGTCTGGTGAAAATAGTTTTAGAAAACTTATACGTAAAGAGAAACTCTACGGTAAGTATTCTTCACCTCTTTTTTTCAGAATATATTCTAAAAAATCTAGGGACAAAATAAGAATACATTATGTCAAGGAAAAAATCACTAATAGGTTTATGTCGATGATTATAGCCCCTCTCCTGTTGATATCAATTATATTTAGCCTACTTTTTACGAATATTTTTTTCTTAACACCAATATTCATTGGATTATTCATAAGAGGTTGGTTTATTATGAGAGATTTGAAAATGATAAAAAAGACCGTGATAGATTTAAAAATAGGAATTATTCGCCCAATTTTGTTTAGTATTTTTTTAGATTTAGTCTATTCCATTTATTTTATTTATGGGATGGTGATTATTCCAAAATAATGTGTAGTTCCACTTTAGACTATATTTTAATTACAATTTTTCTTAATTTTAATATTCATCTGGCGTTTACAAATTTTGAGAAACACAAATTTTGGACTGGTAGAAAGTAATCAATGAGGATAAGTGGGAATGACCAATAGAAACTGGCTAGGATACTACTCAATCATTAAATTTGCAAAACTGGCTATCATAGAGGGTGTAGACTCATATATACTTTTTAACTGAAAGACAGATTTTTCAGAATTCTTTGTGTTCATGTGTAAACCTCTGCATATTCATCATTTCTACATAAATACTATCATGGGGTAAAAAAGGAGATTCCCGTATTTAACCTAAAAATACAAATAAATGTACAGTAAAAGGCGAAAAAAACATTAATACGTAATTTGAAACTTTAAGAATTTTTAAGGATTATATCTTCTAAATTATTATTAAACGACCTGAGACCCAGAAGAATAAGATCGTCTATGAGAAATTAAACAATCAAAGGATCATTAAAAATTAACCTTCTTATTTAAAGATATTTAAATTTCTTATAATAAAGTTCACTAATGGGTGCAGGAATGAATCTATAGAATCTGGAGTCTTTCAACCAAAATGCGAAGATAGAAATTGAATATGAGATCGATGTCATTACAACATTAAATTTACTTCCAAATGTGTGAGTATAACTCAAGGGTGCTTCTGTCACCTTTACATCCAATTTCCTACAGTGTAGAAAAAAAGCTGTCAAAAAAAACGCATTAGTAAACGTAATTCGATTAACAATCTTAACCGCAACTTTGGTCCTCATAATTTTATATCCACATTGAGTATCTTGAACATTTATGTTAAATAAGATTTTAAGAATAATATTAAACCCCCTACTAGCCACTCTTCTTTTAATTGGGATATAATTTCTATAATTCGAATATCGATCAAAGTTTAACACATCATTATTTTCTAATAAAGAAACATTTTTTATCATATCTCGAAGTTTGGCACTTCCATCTGCATCCATAAGTAGTGTGAATTCACCATTTGAAGAATTAATCCCTCTTTTTATTGCACCGCCCATTCCGGTTCTTCCTGTTGATCGTTTAGAAAAAACGAATGGATAATTATCATGGTATTTTCCTACAATATCATTAGTATGATCATTCCCATCAACAACAACTATGACTTCCCAAGGTAACTTATTATCAGAAATAAAAGTACAAACTTCATTTAAAACCGAACTTATTCTATTTTCTTCATTGTATGCCGGTATTACCATAGTACACGGCTTTAAAAGAAACGGATGGATTTGCTCGTCCGATGGAGATTCAGACATATGTGAAACAGTAATATTTTTATTACATAAATATTTTTGTAGATTGTATGGAGAAAAAACGTTTGTTTGATATACCATTAATTTAAAGATTTTAGGGTACACCACACTTCAAATGTGAAATATATTTTTAACCTTAACTCCGCAACTTTTTAGGGAGTATATTTGTTCCCAGCTGTTCATCCAGCTTTGCCGATGATG
>DAHXPE010000017.1 GCA_027364495.1 Candidatus Heimdallarchaeota archaeon
GGTAATTTCTTTTTGCAATATAATAGTAGTATTTCTGAAATCCTCTATTTCCCAAAATTTTTCTGTTACAAAAGCTCTGGCATCTTCCATCTTTGGTGTACTTATAATTTCTTTATTATTTTCCCATGCTTCAAATTGATGGTGAAGTTGGTCTGATTTACCTTTAAGAATATAAGATCTTCTGATACTATACCTGTTACCGTTGTGATTAAACCATATCTGGACATTCATAGATTTAGATTTTAAATTAATAAGATCAGTTTTCTTAAGACTTTGAGTTCCTTCCAGGGAAGGGATAGTATTGAACAGAGCAAATAAGATTGAATCACAGATCAGAGTGCTTTTACCTGAACCGTTTTCACCTCTCACTACCCATAAAGGCCCATCAGACATATCTATTTCATGAGATCCCTGAAAACATCTAAAATTCTCTACTTTGACTTTCAATAAATCCATAATTATTCCCCTCTACTTTCACTAATTAACTCTCTTCCTAATGTCATCAACCGATCTATTCTCTCCTTGGAAATAGCTTTTCTTTCTTCAATTGCTAATTTCAATTCCTCTTCATCCGAATTGATCCACTTACCTTCGTAAGAAACTTTTTCACCCTGTGGTCCAATAAAAATGAGTCCTTTTGTATAAAACTGTAATCCAGCTTGGTTAGAAAATTGTCTTCTGAATTTATGTACAGTTAAAAGACTGGCAAATTCTTGAGAAATTTCACCTTTAAACACAACACCTAAAAATAAACTATCATTTTTAACTTGTTTTAATGCTTGGACAATGGTTGTTTCTACTTCAAGTGAAGATTTAGGATTTTTTAATTCAATAACAAGTTCTCGTATTTCTCTAGTTGGAATAACAAACGATTGGATTTTACATCCTTTATCTAATACTCCAAACCATCCCTGCTTTATTTCTTTAATTTCACTAAAATCAACTTTCTCTGTTGAACCAGCATAAGCAATAGGAAGCTTGTCATTCAGAGGATGACCTTTGTGCTGTAAAAGGTGTATATGGCCACATGCTATGTAGTCAAAATCTGTTGGAAGGGTATTTTCATCTACTGGTTCATCCTCAACTAATATAAACCCTCCTTTGTTACCATTTTGAAGGGTTTGGTGAATCATTAAAATATTGTAATCAGCAGGAGGTTCATTTTGATATTTTTCATGTAATTCTTGAATAAATTGTTTAATCTTACTACCAGGTTCCTTAACCTGATAAGCAATTCCAGTTATTTTAACTGTTTTTCCTTTACAAGGTAAATAAACCGAATCATATTCAGCAATTGGAATTATATTTTTTACATACTCAAGTAAATTGATAGGACTTTTAGATGTAATCGAATATGTACGATCATGGTTACCAGCTATAACTATAAAAGGAATATTATGCGCTTCTAATTTTTCTAATATTTTCATACAATTCAATATAACAGTAAAATTTGGTCTAGCAACATTGAAAAGATCACCTGTATGAAGAATAAAGTCAACTTTTCTCTTAATAGCTAAAGTAATGCAATAATCTAATGCTCTCTCTAAATCTTCGATTTTTAAATTTATACTAGTATTTGGATTATTAATAAAAGAAGAATGATTGAATCCAAGGTGAGAATCTGAAATATGTATAAATTTAATGGATTTTTCATCATCTAATTTAGCTTCAGACGGTAATATATAACTTGGAATTGATTGTTTAGACAATATGAGATACCAGAATTTTATAATTAATTATTTAAATATAATTGATAAATTTTATTGTTTACTAGTAATACAAATGAGGAAAGCAATGATTTTTTTAATCATACTGAATTTTTCGTTAATTTAAAAATTTTGAATGCCCTCGCTTTATTATGCTAAAAATTATATTAATCAAAAAATAAATTGAAAGGTTAAAATATTTTTGGAGACCGCGGTAGGCTGAGTTTTATACTCACTTAAGCCGACAAAAATCAGCAAAAATACTGCCGACAAAATATAAAGAATAAATAAAATAGCTTAAGAATGTCGTATTTAACTAATTCTGGTACTAATCTCAAGGGAAACGATGCAACCTTTAAAAATATTTTGTCTTTTGAATTAAAAGAAGGTTATTTAGCTTGGTTTCCTCCAATCATCCGACAATTATATCAAAAAAATGAATCACTTTCTCAAAAACTTGACAAAGTATTAGAGCTTCTTCA